>DAOVVQ010000026.1 GCA_030637065.1 Planctomycetota bacterium | reverse complement strand
TCTGCCGGCACTAACGGTACGCTCGAACTTACCGAAGATCATCCGCCCCGCGGAAGTCTGAAGCGCACTGGTAACAGAAAGCAGGATCGTATCACCGACCTTGTCCTTTGCGTTTTCGACCACAACCATCGTGCCGTCTTCAAGATATCCCACACCCTGCGTAAGCTCTTCACCCGGCTTAATGATCTTGATCTGCATCGGCTCGCCCGGCACAACAACCGTCTTCAGGGCGTTTGCAACATCGTTGATATTGATAACATCGACGCCCCTCAATCTCGCAACCTTGTTGAGGTTAAAATCGTTCGTCACCAGCCGACCGTCGCAGTCCTTACTGAACGCAACCAGCTTCTGATCGACCTCGGTATTGTCATCGACTCCAGGCGGAGGCGTATCGTCGATCTTGATCTCGACTACCGGACTGACCTGCAGCTTATTGAGCATATCCAGACCACGCCGGCCCCGCGACCGCTTGATATTGTCGGTCGAATCGGCCACGAGTTGAAGCTCGTTGAGCACAAAACGGGGCACGATCAAAGGAGCGTCAAACAGCTTCGTCTGCGCAATGTCGGCGATCCGCCCGTCAATGATCACGGAAGTGTCAAGCACGAGCGGCCTTAACCCCTTCGTCCGCCGCGAAAATTCCACGTAAGGTATTATGAAACGGACATTGTCCTTCGTCTGGATCACAAGACTGATCGAAAGATAACAAATACAAACACCCATGATCCATCGGGCAATTTGAAGCGCATCTTCCGACATCCCCATGTTGTAAAGATCGTCGATCATCTCCAAAATCGGCGACATCGCCCAACTAAGCAGCACCCCCACCAGCAAACCAAAGAATATCCCCGCAAGAGCATTGAGCGATTTTCTCGGCGTCAGCCAGTCAATCAGTATTACCGCAATGGCAACACCAAGACCGCTGACAAATATCACCATCACATCCGATTCACTGTCGGTTGATGCGGTGGTAATCCCCACGAAAAGCACAGCGGCAATAATAATAACGAAAAGTGCCCGGATAAAATATAATAACATCGATCAATCTCCTTCGATATAAAAAGTTACAATTAAGACAACAAAGAACGCAAAACCTGATTATGAACGAACTTATCATTATAACCTAAAATCACAAACAGCACAACACCTGCCAAAAATCAAACCAGCCCTTCAACCTCTACAATTTTCGGTCATCACCCTTGTTATATCGGTATAAAATGGACCCAACTTTCGGCGGATATCACAAATTCGCACTTTACCGCTGCCCAAAAACCCCCTTTTCGCCCCTCTCACTGCCTTACAGCCCCAGCCAGCTTCCAATAAAGATATCAACGTCATCCGGCCCGACCGATTCGCTTGCGTCAAAATCCGCACCCTGGCACCAATCGGACACCGAACAGCCGCCAAGCCAATGGGCTGCTATAAAGCTAAAATCGGCGATATCGATACTGCCATCGCCGTTTACATCCGGAGACCTGCCATCGTAAATATTGACGGTAGTATCGACATCTGTACCGAGGACATAATCGGAGTTATCGCAGGCCATACGGAGCTTTGCAGTTTCGCCGTCGTCATCGATAGCGTCGGTAAGCGGCTGAATCGCCACGTCGACGTAGCTTAAGCCGGCTGGGATGGTGGCAACGCCGGAGAGCTGGGCGTAATCGGTGCCGTGCAGAGCTGTGCCGCGGACGCCGTATTCAATACTCAACTCGTCGGCAGTATCGCCTGTCCTGACAAAACGTACCGCGCCGTCATTAACACCCGGCTCACTGGAGGTCTCGTCAACGGCAGCGATGGTAACTGTGGGGATGTCGTCGTCGGTGATGTTGATGACAGCATTCTTCTGGTCGGAGTCTTTAATATAATCGCCGTTTTGGAAGGTGATCTTCAGATCCTCCTTACCCTCGATGAGCGCATCGTCAAGAGCGATGACCTCAATATCCGCGGTTGACGCACCGGCTGGGATAGTAAGCTCCTTTACACCTGAGGCAAAGGTGTAGTCAACGCCATACTCAGCAGTGTTGGCAGTGTTAAAATATACCGTCAGCGGCAAAGCAAGGGAACCGTAGCGCGTAACGCGTGCCAGGGCCGACCCGCCATTTTCCGGCATAAACTCGTCGACAGCCGCAAGACGAACCCGCGGCAGAGCCGTATCGTCATCGTCGATCGTCAACCTCGCGATGGTATTGGGCCCTATGACCGAAAGATTGTTCGTCATCGCTAATGTGAAAATTACATCTTCTGGGCCTTCATTGACAGCGTCATCTATGCCCGTTACAGTAAGCCTCAGCGAATCCCACTCTTTTTCCAGCCGATATACGCCATTGTTCGGGTCGGGTGAGATTGTGTAATCCGTATTCTGCACGGCTTTGCCAAGCACGCGGAAATTCAGCTTAAGGAGCGTCGAGTTGTTCCCCACACGCTCGATGAGAAACTCCGCGCTGCCGCCGGCCTCACTGAGGCTGGTCCCTACAGCGCTTACCTTGAGAACCCGCGCGGTAAAATTAATGCCGGTCATGTCGGGGCCAACGGCAACAGGATTACTGAAATTATTATTGTAAACATCATAGTCCTTGCGGCATTTGATCGTGTAGTTGCCCGCCGGCAGTCGCGTCATCGTATAATTACCGTCATCGTCCGTTATAGTCGAGCGATAATTGGACTTGCTCTTGCCAAGATCGTTATCCACCGGCGCGCCGGCCACGGGATTACCCAGATGGTCCTTCGCCCGACCGCTGATCGTAAATGTCGTCGGCGACCCGACGGTGATGGGTATCTTCTTTATCGAAACGCCGCCCTTCATGTCGCTAACGGTGCAGATAACCACGCGGACACCGACGTTTGACCAACTCTTGCTCAGTGAGGTCTTGTTGCGATTGCCGTGCCACTCGTTATCATCGCAATACCAGTGAAAAGCCAACTCGTCGCCATCGGGATCGGTCGCGGCAACTGAAAGATTAACTTTCACGCCTGTAGCCACATTGGTCGTATCGGCGATCAGGGTTGCAACAGGCGCCCTGTTACCGGGAAAGGACCCCTTATTGACCTGCAAGTCGATCCAGGTCAGGTCGCCGTCGCGGGCGACGGGCGTTATGTGAAGGCCCTGCTCATGGTCGGAAAAAGTCCAGCCCAAGGGGATCGGCGAATCCTTCTTGTCCTTGCTGGACCAGTAGGTCACATCGATACGGACGGGTTTGATATTGTTGCCGGTCCACTCGCCGCCGCCCTGCGCCTGGAGCAACGCTCCGTTCTTGAAGGCATTGGTCGTGTAGTTGTTTCGGTACTCGACCCAGTAGTTTCCGCGGTCCTCGGTTGGGATCTTCAGCGAATAATGCTTGTCAGGGTCGACATGCCCGTCGTCGAGGGAGTGAATGCGGAACCGGCCGCTCTCGCGTACGTCGATTCGTTCGGAATCCTTGAGCCAGCCGATCCTGTCCTTCTGATAGGAACAGAACTGCCCCTTGACATACCCCCCGGCGTTGCCCATGGGGTCGAATGTATGGCCGTATTCGGCAAAGCCACTCGGCCCGATCGCCGCCTTGTTGTCCGTGTTCCAGCCGCCCGAGTGATGAAGTTTGTAGTTATGGCCCATCTCGTGGATGAGTACACCTGCATTGCTGCTGCGCATCCAGATATTGCCGGGGTTGTTGCCTACAGTAGCCAATCCGCCGAATGACCCCGGCTTGCCGCCATAACGATAGACGCGGTGGCCATACTGGCCGGGGCTGTAACCTAAGGCCGACGCGGCCGCCCGGGCGTCTGTTCCCAGCTTGCCCGTTCCTTCTGTTTCGTAGAATGATTGAGGCTCGGGCAGAACGATAATCGGCGTAACCGTCGCCAAAAGCTGCATGCGACCGTATGAGGAGTCAAGCATGTGATTATTAACCGTTCGCATCTCGCTGTAGGCGTTGGACTCGCTCTGGATGACCTTGTTCGGGTCATCGGCAAAGGCGATACGCATGTACAGCATCGTGCGATAATCCAGGGCCTGCCCACCGGTGTCGCTGCCGCTCTGCCTTCCGCTTAAGGGCAGCGAATCCCTCTGGCCCGTCACCGACTCGAGCGGCGCACCTGCCATAGTGCCGCCGCCATCGTCCGATGCCTCAAAAAACTCACCGTCAAAGATGGCAATGTCGTCAACTATAAATCCGTGAAACGCAATACCGCGCTGCGAAGCAATATTCCTCAACTTGCCTACGGGGAAGGCGTGGTATCGTTTTTCATCACTGCTGCCGGGCTCTAAAACCACCTCGTGAAACTCGTCGAAGGGCAGATCGGAATAGCAGATATTGTACGTATACCAGTCGCCAACACCGCTGACCTCCCGCTCGGTATAAGCTGCAACCTCGTCGGGAAGAGCCCTGCGATCATCGCCGGATATCATCCGATGCCATGCCGCGCAGGGATCCTGCTTGACCAGTTCTTTAAGCGCAACCAGACGCTCCCTTGCCAACAAAATCGCATTCTGCGCCGAAGCCGACGCGCGACCGGCCCGAAAATCCGAAAGCCACCGATCAAACCGCTCGACCGCCCTGCCGCCGATCCTGTTCGGGTCCGGGATCTGTGAATGATAAAGTCTCCGCGACCACGAATCCAACGCAGCCACACCCCTGCCGCCCGGGCCCGCCTCTCCGGGATGATCCCCCTGGCCCAAATGCATTCCCTGCCCCGGATGATCAACCCCGCCATGCACCTTTGAAACACCAGCCAACAAAAGCGCCGCCACAAACACAAACGCCAACGAAGATAGCCACCCGATCGGACCCTTGCAGACCCATCGCCCTCTTTGATTCGCCATACTACAAACCTCCCGCGCAAAAAACCGCGTAAACAGGCCCCCGGCTCACAACACCCCCTGCCTTTGTCAACCTGCCTAAAGACATCCCAGCCAGCCCCCTCTACAGTAGGATATCAAACCTGTCGGGAAAAAACAAGGTTTTAATACCCACCCGAAAATACAACTTAAAGGTACCAGGTACATTTAATTATCTGGAAAAATCAAGGTTTTCACGCAAATTAACGGCATTCGGCATAAATTAAAGGTACCTGGTACCTTTATTTCTCGTAATTCCCACTGGGAAAAGTCGAGGTTTTTCGTAGCGCTCACCTCAAAAACAATCCGGACACCATCCGTAATAAATATATTAAAACCAATCCCCGGCAATGGACAAGCCATCAGCAACCGTTTTATCGGACCGGACCCGCCATTTTTTCAAAACAAATGTCCTTTTTATACGATTATTCGCCCGATTTTACGGGTCAGGCAAATAGGCCTGACAACCACTTAAGCACAGGCAAATGTTGACCGATTCCATATTTGCAGCATTACACCCGGTCTGTACCTGCACCGAGACGAGCAGACGCGACCGGCTGTTGCGAACAGTAAGAAGGGCGATTTGAATTCTCGACCCAAAACTGACCTGAATCGGAAAAAAAATGGCAGAGAAACGGATAAGACTTGTCGGCACCATCGCAATTTGCGCAATTGCGACCGTATCTCTCCTTACGCTGGGATGGTTCAACATAAGATATTTCGAGAATACCGTCGTCACCCAGACCCAACAACACCTCACCACCATTGCCGAGTCAACAGGTCGTAATTTAGAGGCCTTCGTGGTACATATCCAGAACGAGTTTGAAATGTTCAGCCGCTACCCCGAGATCCAACAGGCAATTGCCAACAATGAATCTCTCGAAAACGTCCTGGCGAGTGATGAATTCAGCCCTGTAAAAGCACTTCATAACAATTTGCAGGACAAGGTCTCCAGCATGTATCTCCTGGATACCAGCGGCATCGTACAAAACAGAATACCATGGAAAGGTGGAAAACGAGGAACGGATTATTCCTCAAAACCCGGGGTCAAGGCCGTAATGGAAACCCAAAAGCCCTATGTCAGCGAAGTATTCGACACCAACTCCGGCGTCAAATGCGTTTCCGTTTGCCATCCTGTTTTCGAGAATGAGCAGTTCGTTGGGATCATACGTGCGATCGTCTACCTCGAAAAAATCGCAGAGGCGGTTGCACATGTCCAGGTCGGCCAACAGGGCTATGCGTGGGTGATCGACGACCGTGGGGACCTTATCGTCCATCCCGACAGCGCCCTGGTCGGCAAATGCCTCTCCGACGTCCAGACCGACCGTGATGACGGCGAAGAAGAGACGGAAGAGCAGGTCATTGCTGACATACTCGCCGGCGGCAGGGGCACGGATTGCCTGGTATTTGACGAGTTTTCCGAGGAGAAAATGGTGATGGCATGGGTGCCCATCAATATGGGCGGACGGATGTGGGCACTGATCGTCAATGTCGATTTCCAGGAGGTCGCCAGCCCGCTAAAGGCACATTCAAGAAACGTCTATCTTGGAACGACATGCCTGATACTCGTCTTTGGAGCAGCCGGATTTGCTTATTATCGAGTCGATAAGAAAAAAACACAGTTCGAAGGCTATATGGCCGTCGGAAGGGTCAACGAACAGTTGCAGCTCGTATCCACCGAACGAGAGGAAATGATCGCCGCACTGGCAAAACAGAAAGAACTCCTGCAAAGCATTCTCTCGGCCTTTCCATACGCGATCTCATGGAAGAACACCGACCTTGTCTACCAAAGCTGTAACAACAAATTCGCAAAAATCGTCGGAACCGACGGACCGGAAAGCATCATCGGAAAAACCGACGACGATCTGCCATGGAAACCGAAACAGGCAAAGGCATTCGCCGACCGCGACCGGGAAGTCATCAAGGCCGGCATCGGACTGCTAAACGTGGAACAGCAATGGCATCAAAGCAACGGAAAAACCGCCCCAATGCTCGCAAGCCACGTCCCACTTAGAGACTCCGGCGGAAGGGTCATCGGAACACTCGGCGTCTACATGGACATAACCGAACTCAAGGCCGCATGGGAAGAAATCCGGGCCGAAATGAACAGATTCTCCGCCGCCATCGCCAGCATGGACGAAGGCATCGTGATCTGCGGCACCGACGGAAAAGTCCTGCACGCAAATCCATATTTCGCAAACCTGACAAACAAAAGCAGCAACGAGATCGTCGGCAACAACATCTCCGAAACTCTCGACCAAACAGCCGCCAAACAGGTAAACGCGATAATTGACGACCTCAAAAAAACAGACACAAAACGAACCGGTACGGTCAGACAAACCGTCGATGACAGGAACTTCGATATACGCCTCCAGGGCGTCTACGTCGATAACAAACTCACCGCTGTCGCGATCAATGTCATCGATGTAAGCAGCCTCGTCAACGCAACAGAGCGAGCCGAATATGCAAAACACACCACCAATAAATTCTTCGCCGACGCGAGCCACAATATACGCACACCCATGAACAGCATCGTCGGATTCGCCGAGGTCCTCACCCAGGAAGAACTTACCGACGAACAGTTGAAATTCGCCGGCACAATCCACGAAAGCGCCCTGGACCTCCTCGATACCATAGACAAAATGATCGTCCAGGCAACAACCCAGCCGGACACCCCCGAAGACGAGCCAACCACCCGACGCAGCAAACCAAAACAACAACCAACGCAATCCGACCCGCAGAACGAAACCGCCCCGACCGCAGACCTGCCCGAAACAACTCCGCAGGAACTCCAGCCCGGAGATAAACCGCACATCCTTGTCGTCGACGACGTAATCGAAAACAGAATGCTACTCGAGGTCCTCCTCAGAAAGAACGGATACCTGATAACCATCTGCTCCAGCGGAGAACAGGCCGTAGACCTCGCCGCCAAAGACAAGTTCGATCTCATCCTCATGGACATCCAGATGTCCGACATGGACGGCATCGAGGCGACAAAAAATATAAAAAGCTCCGGACCAAACGCAAAAACACCCGTCCTTGCAATGACCGCATCCACCGAAGGCGGCACCGAACTGACCTGCCTCGAGGCCGGATGCGACGACTACATCGCAAAACCGATCAAAAAAGAAATACTCCTTAGAAAAATACAGCGATTCGTAGAACAGGAAAGGCAGATCCAAAACGCCCACCAGGGCAGCGATATAAGCTCCTTCCTCGTCGACAAACCCGACTACCACAAAACGATCGACATGTTCGTAAACAACCTCCCGGACCGCATTAACGGCATGCAAAACGCACTCGACGAAGGCAACCTGCAAGACCTGGCCTTCAAAGTACACACACTCAAAGGGCTCGGAGGCTTCGCGGGATTCCCGATTTACACCGAACGGGCAAAAGTCCTCGAGCAGTCAATCCAGGACGACGACCTCACCGACGTCCGACAACAACTCGACGAACTCGTCCAACTCTGCATGAGAACAAGAAAAGTAAACCCCTAAATCCCATAATTCTCTGCTTACCTGTCGCGGCGAAGCGGAGCGAAGACGGATTTGACTCAGTTGCACTTGGGAGTTGAATCCGCCAATTCTTTAATTCTTTAATCGGTAAATTGACACCACCACCCGAATCTGGTATAGTAACGCGTCTTTGCACGTGGAGGTACCTGATTAGTTGGAGACATTGAGAGAGCAGTTACAAGTCCGCAAGGAACGGGCCATCCTGGTCGGTGCCAATCTCCGCGTACGTGGTGCCAGCAGCGCAGACCGCACCACCAACCACCGCAATCTCGCCGAGCTGACCGCCTTAGCTGAGAGCGCCGGTGCCATAGTTGTCGACCGCTTCCATCAGCAAATCTCACGCATCAACCCCGCCACCTACATCGGCAAGGGCAAGGCTGAGCGGCTCCGCGGCCGCGTCAAGCGGTTCGAAAGCGACGTCGTCATCTTCGACAACGACCTTTCCCCCGGCCAGATCCGCGAACTTGAAAAGATAATCGAGATCAAAGTCGTCGACCGAAGCGAACTCATCCTCGACATCTTCGCCTCACGAGCCAAAACCAGACAGGCCCGCCTCCAGGTTGAACTGGCCCAGCTGCAGTACACATACCCTCGTCTGACGCGGATGTGGGGCCACCTCGACACGCTCGCTGGGGCGGCTGGGGCGACCCCAGCTGGGGCCGTTGGAGGCATTGGGACACGCGGGACCGGCGAAAAGCAGCTTGAGATCGACCGCCGGCTGGTCTCTAAGAGGATCAGCGAGCTAAAGCGGACCTTAGCTGATATCGACAAGCGAAAGCTCCGCGAGATCGCCGGACGGGGTGGGCTGTACAAGATCTGCCTCGTAGGGTACACCAACGCCGGCAAAAGCACGCTGATGAACGCCCTGACAGACGCCGACGTACTCGTCCAGGACCGACTGTTCGCTACGTTGGACACGCGGACGAGGAAGTGGAACGTCGATACCGGGGCCGAGGTTTTGCTCAGCGATACTGTCGGATTCGTAAACCACCTGCCCCACCAGCTCGTCGCCTCGTTTAAGGCGACTCTTGAAGAGGCTGTTAACGCCGACCTGCTGCTGCACGTAGTAGACGCAGCCAACGACGACGCATTCGAGCAGATCGAAAGCGTCGACAAGGTGCTCAAAGAGATCGGATGCGGCAAAAAGGATTTGATCGTACTACTAAACAAAACCGACGACCTCCGAAAGAAATCCATCATCGAATCAGTACAAACCGTATACCCCGAAGCACTATGCATCTCAGCAAAGATGGGTCGAAACCTCGATACCATCGCTGCGGCTGTGATGCAAAAGTACCAGGGCGGACAAGTAACCGTCCAGGTAACAGTAAACGCGGCAAACGGAAAACTCCAAAACTACCTCCGGGCAAACGCAAAAATAATAAAAGAAGAATACAAAGAAAATAACGTCAAAATTAAAGCGAAATTAGGAAAAAATCAACTAATACAACTAAAAAAACTAAAACCAAAATCAATAGACATAATCGAAGATTAAAACCTGAAACGCAACGTAAACCCTGTATCATTACTTTTACGCACTGCCCTGCCCCTCTTCCTTAGCCCTGATCCGTGCCAACCGCCTCTCCTCCTCATCCGCCTTCTTAATCCACGCATCTATATCCGTTTGCTTATCAAGCACTCCCTCCTCATTATGCGGCAGCACTACCATCCGTACAAATTTCGCCATTTGTTCATAGCTTTCCGGCTCATTAAATAACTGGACATCATCACCCTTCACATTATCCAGCACACTCCTCACTTTTGGCTCTAGTTGCACAGAATGCTTTTTACCCATCAATTCCGCCATGCATGCACCTCTGACATTCTTAGGCCAATTATGCAAAAACTCCTGCCAAAATAGCATTTTTAACATGTCAAGCGTCTCATAGCCCTTTCCTGTCCCACGACCAAAGCCTTTCAAGAACCGAAATGAATTATGCAAACGTAAAAGCTGACGAGGGTTACTAAATTCAAACGTTCCTGCCAGTTCATAAAAAGCTTTCTGCTCACTTTTTTTATCTTTTATTGCTTCCTTCATATCTTTTTCAGTAACTTCTACCTCTGCTGCCACACTATTTCCGCCATTTATTGATTCCAGATATTTTCTTTTTGTCTCTTTGCCCAGCGAATTCCAGATCGTCATCACCCCCTGGTCACTCGTCTGCTCATGGCCACCGCGATTATTTAAAACTGCTTCACGAACCGTCTTAATATCTAATTTCAGCTTCACTTCTGCCTTCTGTTTTCCGTGTTCTGTTAAGCCTACCTCCGCTTTTTCTTTCAACTTGGTATCATCTACAATATTCTTCTTATCAAAAAGCTTCTCAAAAACATACTCCTCAAGTTCCTCATGACTTGCCGCCCTCAGTTGCAACGGAAGCTGAATGATCTTACCTAAATAATCCCGCGCAATCTCCGCCACGCCTCGCCTATCATCACCGTCCGCCAACTCCTTATAATGCTTTTGAATTGCCTTAAATGCTATCCGGTGATCTATCCCGATCATCACTATCACATTCGGGATCGTCATCACCAATCGTATTGCATCTAACACCTTGGCGATATGATCCACATTGCAGCGATCAAGATCATCAACAAAAACTACAAGTTTCTTTTTATCCAACTGAAAGTCACATAGAATCTTTATGTGTCTCTTTAGTACAGGGATTAGCCCAAGGTGTTCACCGTAATCTGGCAGTTTAAGATATGTCTGTAGTTGAGTTGACAATGGATGCTCGAATATTTTCTTTAAGTCTTTAAAACTAAATACCGGCAAACCAATGGCACTTAAACCAAAAACTGCTGCAACCGCATTACACCAACTTGATATGTCATCAAATAATAATGCTATGTCCCACAAGATAACCGCTATATTAAGAGCTAAAAGTGTTGTTATCAGAAGCCCTCGTAACTTCTCATTATATTCTCTCCACGCAAACTTGCGGCGCAATGAAATTTTTTGCCACCCGCCGATCTTACCGATAAGCCCCTTAACTACCTCTTGTGCGATCCCCGCTGACACATTCTCAGTTTTCTCATACTCCCACGCATTATAAGTTGCAAACTCGAATTTACCCTTATGCTTCTTTTCAAGCTCTGTTTGCAAAAGCCCCATCACTGTGCTTTTGCCCTGCCCCCAATCCCCTAATAGCGCCATCGTAAAACCATTATCACAATCTGTGAGCGCAAACATGCCCGCCAATGTCTTAACTAATGCGTCCCGCCCAAGCCGGTCTTTCTCACCAATACTCTCGATCCGTATAGTCGCTACGTTACCAATTACACCCACTATCGGCGTCGGACCTTTCGCACCCTCCACAGTGCCCCCATCCTCCACAGCACCCACCATTCCCCCAAGTACATCAATACCTTTCTTGGAAGCCTTTTGAAGACTGTTTAAAATCACCGTAAGATCATCAAATAATAGTTTTTTTTCACCAACCAATTTTTGCTCTATACGTTCCAAACATTCAGAACACACCTCTCCGTTTTTCATCCCTTTATCTATGCCAGTTTTATCTGTAAGAAAATCATAAATACAACCAACATTCTCATCATGTCGGTGATCGCTATTTATTGCTATTGCAATAATACATGCAATAAAATATGTTGCTCCATTGTTCTTTGACAATTTAGTCAAAGAAGCCCAGCCAGAGAATGAGGCAATACAAACATCATCACTTATAAGGTAGAAAAAGTCATTACTGTATCGCCGCTCTGTAAAGACCATCCTCAGGTCACATTCTATATCCTCATTCAATTGCTTCAGAACATTTTTGTGTGTCTTAGGGTAATAAATAGGACCATCATTGATCACCAATTCGGCATGATCTTTAATAAAAAGAACATGTTTACAGAGTCTATTGAGGTATTCAACCAATCCATCAATATTTACATCTGCACCTTTATCCTTACAAAGTGCAATTACATATTTAGAGTTGCCCCCCTTAGTGCTGTTAAAAAAATCTTCGTAAAAAGGGAAATCTTTGCGAAAGATGCCAACTGTCTCACGAGTAGCCATATCAAATTCATGAATATTAAATTGTTCACCTAAATCAGCTACGTCAGGCAAGACTAAATAGAACATAATACTCGCATTGTTTTTATCGTCTACGTAAGCCTGAAAGGAATTAAAGGCAGATTGTAAAACTGACTCATCCTCACTCAATCCAAATTCAATAACAGCTAATGTTTCCCCCTCTCCAATTATTTCTAAACCACACCTTCTACCATCACCGGCGACTATGTCGGAATCATCCATGTGCAACGAAGAATTTTGACATCCCTTTTCTTCTTGTAGAAAAGCCATGAATTTTTCACGCAATACACCAACAACACTTACTATACCTCCATAATCATTGCCTTTGCGTTGATTTAGCAAATCTTCATATTTTGGGAACGCATCATATGATATTTTTGTAGGCTTTCCTTTACCAGAAGCAGAGTAAATTTCAAATCCGTAACTATTCTCTGACCAAACAATAATATATGCTGGTATCGATCTATCTTTTTTTTGGTAAGTATCCAATAAAAGCTTTGCCGACTTCAAAGACACAAGTGTATCAGAAGTCTTCAAATCAATCATTAAAACAAACTCTTTACCCTCTATAAGTGTCATGTCTGGCAATTCATGCTTTGGCCCAGCATCATAAACTATGCCTGTTAAATCATAGCCTTTCTCGACAAGAAACTTTTCGAATCTTCCCTGTAAAGTTTTATGCTTTGTTGTATGCCAATCTGGTATTCTGCCTTGATTCGAGAAACCATACTGATTTGTCACAAGCTCAGCATTAAGAGCACCTGAAGGCTTATTCTTTTGGCTAGTTTTATCTTCTTCATCAAATTCCCTTGCCAATTCTTCTGCATACGGCGATGGTCGAAAAGCGACTGCGTAGCCTTTTTCACCCGACACGCTACTAAGAATTTCAACAATCCCATTATGTTCCATCATCCCAATGAGAGTTTCATACTTACTGTCATCGACACCAAGCTCTTTTATAGCTTCATCGCGATTAACAAATCTTTTGTTCCCCCTGAACCACTGTGCAATGATTCTTATGAATTTTTTTTCTTCTTCATTGTATTTCATTCACTTATGTCTCCGTTATCAGCTTAGCATCGCCAACCAACTCACACTCCCAATTATACCCTCACCGGCTCTGGACACAACCAAAACCTATAGTAAATAGTCAATAAAAAATTGTAAATTAAAACGCCCGAGATAGCCCTAAAACAGTTCATTGGTGCGAAATATCGCACCCTACATCGCCAGAAATTGGGTTTGAATTGGGTTTGTTTTTTTTGATATTTGTTTAATATTAGTTGTGTTTTTCATTGTAAGTCCTTGTTTTTGCTTGGTTTATAAATGTTAAGTAAATGTTAAGATTGGGTTTGTTTGTTAAAACAACGTTTAGTCGATTTGGGTCCCAGATCGAGTCTGGGATGACACTCCTTCGGTGGGATTACAAGCGGGTGTTGATGGTTGGCACATTTGTTGTAGCATTTGTAGTCTTTTGTTTGCTTCTCTGGTTTCTGAGTTCTTCATTTGTCGTATTAGGCTTAGTTTGTGTATCTCTGCTATTGTTTTGTATAGGCTGTGTTCGATTCGTCGTTCGTACATCAGGAGGCGGTCGAGGACTGCGTAGCGTTCGATGTCTTTTATGGCTACCTTTCCGAGCAGGAAGTCTGGCCTTGGTTCCGGGTTTTCGGCAATGTATTGGGCGATACGGCTGGACCTGGTATAGCCGCCTGTTGATTGGCGAGGTGTGATGTCGGCAGTCATGCTGTCGATGGTCTCGACTTGGGTGCGAGCGGCCCTTTTCAGTCGCCATGAGAGGATGACGATCCGCTGGGCGAGGAGGGATTCCATGGAGCCTTCGGGTTTTAGCTCTTCGAGCCATTGGTAGAGGTGGAGGTCGAAGTCGGCCTGGTCTTCGTCGCAGATAACGGCCTGGTTGGCCAATAAGCCGTGTTTTGTGGCGTTTTGCGAGACGATGGCCTTGCCTTCGGCGGTCTGGGGGCCGGTTGATCTTTGTGCGTTTTCGCGGTTTGCTTCGATTTGTTTTTGTGTTGCCATTGTTTTCTCCCTTTTGATTTAGGTTAACTTTATTGTTAGATAGCTATCATATAGCGGCATGGGTTGCGTGTCAAGGTGGTTTTTTGGTATTTTTAAAAGTTTTTTTTAACCACGGATTTCACGGATCCCCCTTCGCGTAAAGCTACGGCGGGACAGGTTTTACCCATGAAGCACATGAAGAAATTGGAGTGCGCAAATCTTGCCATTTCTGAGCCAATCTGCGCCAATCTGCGCATTTCTGAGCCAATCTGCGCATTTCTGCGCATTTCCTGGCCCCGATGAATCGGGATTTCGCTTCGCTCAACATTTCTTTGCGCCTATTAAAGGGCTTATATGAGGATCGAGCCCGGAGGAGCCCAAAAAACAAAGCCAATCAAAGCCAATTTCGAGCGATGCAGGGTGCGATATTTCGGACTGAATGCTTGCAATCGTGGGGTTTTTTGCTTTAATAGCCGCATGTTCAGGACAATAACAGTTATTGGTGACGGGGCGATGGGCAGTGTTTGTGCTGCGATGCTCTGCAATAAGTCTCTGGCTGTCACGATGTGGGGCCATGACGCCAGCCAGCTAAGCGAGACGGCAAAGGGGCGTGAGAATGTCCGGTTCTTTCCCGGCTACCGGCTGCCCGACGGGCTCAAATACGAGTCCCGCGACGACAAGGCCATGGCTGGGGCTGAGATGATCCTCTCCGCCGTCCCCTGCCAGTTCGTCCGCCTCGTATGGCAGCGGCTCAAAGAGCATCTGCCCGCTAAAATCCCCATTATCAGTGTCGCCAAGGGCATCGAGCAGGGCACCCTGCTATGCCCGACGCAGATACTCGCCGACGTATTGGGCGAGCGGCCGTATGCGGCACTCTCCGGCCCGACGATCGCCGACGAGCTGATCCGCGACCTGCCCGCCACAGCCTGCGCGGCAAGCAGCGACGACGGCCTCGCCCACCAGGTCCAGGAGACATTCAACAGCTCGACCTTCCGCGTATACACCAATAACGACATAATGGGCGTAGAACTGGCTGGGGCACTCAAGAACGTGATCGCCATCGCAGCCGGCATAATCGACGGCGTAGGAGCCGGAGACAACGCAAAGGCCGCACTACTGACGCGAGGCCTCGCCGAGATCAAGCGGCTGGGCCTGGCAATGGGAGCCAGCGAACGAACATTCTCCGGCCTTACCGGCTTAGGGGACCTGGTAACGACCTGCATCTCGCCAAAGGGGAGGAACCGCTCGTTCGGCGAACGGATCGGCAAAGGCATGACAGCGAAGCAGGCCCTGGCAGCGACCGAAAGCGTAGTCGAAGGGGCTGCAACATGCCAATCGGTCCTGGAATTGGCCAAACGGTACGACGTCGAAATGCCCATCGCCCAGGCCATCGGCGCGGTAGTGATCGAAGGCAAGACCGTCGACACAGCCATCCACGACCTGATGAGCCGCCGCCCAAAAGCCGAATAGCTGCTACCCAAATTCAGTAGACAGTAGACAGTATCCAGTAGACAGTATCCAGTAGACAGTAGCCAGTAGACAGTAGCCAGTCCCGATGCGCAATTGCCCATCGGTTTGCTTCGCAAACACGCTGCCACCCAGCGTGGGGGTTTGCGAGAATTGTTAGCAATGCGCAATTGCCCATCGGTTTGCTTCGCAAACACGCTGTCACCCAGCGCGGGGGTTTGCGAGAATTGTTAGCAATGCGCAATCGCCCATCGGTTTGCTTCGCAAACACGCTGCCACCCAGCGTGGGGGTCCGGCACTGGTCTTTGTTATCGGACGTTTGCTGGGGGGTGTGTTTGATTTGCGTGATTTGATCTTTGTCTGGTTGGGGGTGTAATGGACACAAGTCGGCTCCGGATTGGCCTTTCTATTTGCATCTTGCCGGCTATCTCAGCCGTAAAATTGCCCTTTTATCGGACCTGGCAACGGTTTTTGCCCGAGTTGACTTCGATTGACCGAGGGGTCGACGTATCTTAAGTTTTATAAGATGGGGCGGCTGACGTTCCCGGATTGACGACAAAGAGTGTTCTAATGTCAAGGGTGATTCGTGACGACCTAACTGACAACGATGCAGTGCAGATGGTATGCCGTCTGTCTATGGCGATGGCGGTGTAATGAGGACATGGAAGCAGTGTAATCGGGATATAACAGTACGGTCGGGACAAGACGGCGTAATTCGTACGACACGGTTTTTAAGCAGGTAAGCTATGTTTGGTATTCTTAAGAAACATGTTTTTCCAATAGGAATAGATCTTAGCAGCAGCTATCTGAAGATGGCTCAGATCGGATATGACGGCAAGCGTTTGAGTCTTCATGCGCTGCGATTTGTCGAGCGTCCGGGGGACCTTGAGCCCGGGACGAGCGGCTGGCAGCGATGGGCCGCTGGGGCCGCCAAAGAGATAATCAGAGATGGCGGCTTTAAGGGCAGGGACGTGGTCGCTTCAATTCCATCGGATGACTTGTTTATCGATCAGATAAAGGTTCCCCGTTCTGCGGCGAAACACCTTGACGAGGCTGTCTTGAAAGCGGTCGCATCGAAATTTCCTTTTGACGCTTCCAATGCGATGGTCCAGCATGTCGTTGCCGAACATCTCAGCGAAGGTACTAATGAGCTTAATGTTCTCGTAATGGCGGCGGGGCGTCAAAGTGTGGACCATCATCTTGCGATCTATGAGTCGGCGGGCCTGGAGGTTCGCAGTATCGGTATCTGGCCACTGGCGTTGACGAACAGCTATGTCAACTTCTTTAGTCGTCGCGAAAGCGAAAAGGAGATCGTTGCGTTATTGATGGACATTGGTTCGCGTCACAGCAATATTGCGATATGCCGGCACAAGGACATTCTGTTTGCTCGGATGATACCTATCGGTTACGAGCAGATCGGTCAGGGCGAAATGGTCCAGCGGCTTGTTGCCGAGGTCGATGCGTGCTGTCATTATTTCAGATCGATTTCCGGTGGCGTTAACATTCAGCGTCTTGTGTTTCTTTCCGGGCACAGCGTTGACCGTGCGATCTGCGAGAAGGTTGCCGAGCTTGGCCAGCGGCTGCAGATATCCGCCCAGATGGGCGATGTTCTTGCCGCTGTGGAGGTTCAGGAGATCTACGCTTTGGATGTTGACCGCCGCGATTGCCAGATGGACTGGGCGATGGCGTTCGGATTAAGTTTGACAGGGATGAACGAATTGAAGTTCGATCAATAAGCGAAGGCAGGTGACAAGATGGTAAATATAGATTTTGTTCCGAACGATTATATCCAGGAGCGTGAATCGAGCAAAGCGAATTTTCTGTGCCTTGTTCTTTTCGCCGCGTTGATGGGTGCTATAGGCGTTACGTTTTCGATAATCAAGATGAAGCAGAAGGTTGTTCGTAGCGAGCTTGCGGCGGTAAATGCCCGTATGACTCAGGCTGCACAGCAGATATCGCAGCTTGACGAGCTTAAGACCAAGGGCAAAGCGATGATGAAGACGATGGTTCTGACCGCCGAGCTGCTCGAGCCGATTCCCAAGAGTGTGATCCTTGCGTGTCTGACCAATAATCTTCCCGGAGGTGTTTCGCTTCTGGAGCTTGAGTTGACTCAGGAGGAGCGTAAGGTCTCCAAAGCGGCGTCATCCGGCACGAGCCAGTATTCCAAGGCCGCCACCAATCCAACGGGCGCAGGGGCGCCTACGGCGAAGATCTTTGATACTTTTCTGAAGATAGGCGGGATAGCCCCAAGCGACATCGAAGTTGCCGCCTACATAGCCAGTCTCAGCCGGTCGATCCTGCTGGACAATGTCGCACTGGTGGAATCGAAAGAGCATACGATCGAGGAAACGAAATTTCGTCAGTTCAAGTTGGAAGCTACGCTAAAGCAGGAGGTTCAGCTTTCCAGCGACGACCTTCTGAGGATACGAGAACAGCATGACGGCACGTCATGAGAGAGGTCCGGTCCGAACTGTATTGAATTGACCTGACAAAAGGAAAACCGTCTAAAGGGTATAGATATGTCAAGCGGATATAGAAAAGTCATATTTTTTGTGTTAGTAGCCGGTCTGTGTTATGTCGCTTACGCGTATATGATCAAGCCTGCCAACGAGCATCTTTCGCAGGAAAAGGCCATGGTTCAGGACAAGCTTACCAAGCTCGATGAGCTGGAAAAGGCGACCAAGGCGGCGATGGACCTGACGAATCAGCTCGAGCGGGTCGAAGAGGCGATCAAGGTTTTCGAGAGCAAGCTTCCTCCTACCAGTGAGATTCACAAGGTTCTTGAAAACGTCACGGTCATAGCACAGAAGAACGGTTTGAGGCCAAAGACGATTCGTACTCTCAAGCGTAAGAACAACCGTGGTTACATAGAGCAGCCTCTTCGCATGGAGCTGCACGGTAACTTTCAATCGTATTATTCGTTTCTTCTCGAACTCGAGATGATGGACCGGATCACGAAGATCCGGGAACTGTCTTTGAAGAAAAACTCCAAGCACGAAGGTGAGACAGAAGCTACTTTCGTCATGAGCATTTTCTTTCAGAATGCAAGTGGCTGAATTTGAGTTTTTAAGAAAATCTTTTGGAGATTAGTTATGTTGTCATTTTTGCAAGAGGGACAAGAAAATCAGGATGAGAACCGACAGACGTCGGCGGATATTCCCGGCGGCATACCGGACGAACAGAGTAGCGAAGACGGGGATTATCTCAAGCCTGCCGAGCACGGCAGGAATCTCCGTCAAAGCACGATAGTTCTTGCGGTGCTGTTTAGTCTCGGTGTTCTGTGTCTTTGGTTCATGATCAAGAAGACGGCACCTTCGGAGGCCTCTGCGGCAACGAGTGCGGAAGAGGCTCAGATAGCCGAAGCGATAGCCCAGATCACCGGTGTTCAGATGGAAATGAACTCGAAGATGGACGGTGTCATCGGCAGATTTTACAGGCTCTCCGAAGTCGAACAGGTCAAGGTCAACGAACTGAAGAAGAATCCGTTCGAGCATGCTCTGGTCCTTGGCGATTTCATCAAGCAAACGGAGGATGACGCGGCGGACAAGGAAGCGATGCTTCGAGAAGAGGTTAATCGTAATGCCGGTCGGCTCGAGCTATTGAGTATAATGGCGTCGGATCGTGGCGGCGGCTGCTGCATGATCGACGACAAGCTGCTTTACGAAGGCGACCGGATAGATGATTTTACGGTCAGGCAGATCACTAAGCGTTTTGTGGAACTTCAATCACAGGGTGTAATAGTTAGGCTGAAGATGACAGAATGAAAAAACTTTTTGGAAGTCACAATAAAACGGACGATTCGGGCGATAACGCCATAGTAGACCTTCAAGGCGGAGGCGATGCTCAGCTTCCGCCCGGATTGCAGTGTCTCTATTCGCCACAGGTGGCTGAGAAGGCCCATGTGCGTGATATCGTCGATATCCTCGGCGAATCGGGCAAATTGACCGAAGATCAGATAGAGCAGATGCGCCGGGAGGAGAGCAACCGCGGAGACTGCGATATCGAGCATCTCGTCTTGAAAGCGGGTGTCGGCGAAGACGATGTTCTCATGGCCAAGGCGGAGTTGTACGGTTTTAAGTTCCGCAGTCTTGAGTCCAAGGATGTCGACAGGGCGGCCTTCGAGAAACTCGATCTCAGTTATATTCGCAACAGCCACATCATACCGATAGAGGTCGAGGGCGACACCTTAGTGGTAGCGACCAGTGAGCCTGCGAATGTTTTTGCGATAGACGATGTCAAGCGTCAAACGGGTCTTGGTATGAAGGTGGTCGTATGCACCGCGGCCAATATCGACGCGATATGCGATGAGTTTGACGACAGTTCTTTCGATTACAATGTCGACGAGATCTTCAATGACATGTCGGAAGTCGAAGTTGTTCAGGACATCGAGCAGGACACCGAGGACCTCGAGAAGAGTGCCGGTGAGTCTCCTGTGATCAAGTTTGTCAACTATCTCCTGACCAATTCGCTTCAGAGCGGGGCCAGCGATATTCATATCGAACCGAAGGAGAAGTACACGAAGGTTCGTTACCGCATAGACGGCATTCTCTTTGACACGATGCAGGCTCCGGCGAAGATGCATCCAGCGGTGGTTTCCCGTTTGAAGATCATGGCCAACCTTGACATATCCGAGCGTCGCCTGCCTCAGGACGGCAAGATCGCCGTGAGGATGGGCGGTCGCGGCATCGATCTGCGTGTTTCCGTTCTTCCGACAAGCCACGGCGAAAAGGTCGTCATTCGTATTCTCGACAGCAAATCCGTAATGCGCGGCCTCGAAGAATCCGGGATGGAGGCGAAGACCTTGGAGGAATTCCGCGGCCAGATCGCGATGCCGCACGGGATACTGCTGGTCACCGGTCCGACCGGCTCCGGAAAGAGTACGACGTTGTATTCGGCGCTTAG
>DAOVVQ010000222.1 GCA_030637065.1 Planctomycetota bacterium | reverse complement strand
TGGCAGTGGATGCAGAGCAGAGTGTAAATACAGGAGTAAATACTGTAACTGACAGTACGGTTCCTGTGGTAGATTCAAGATCAGTCAAGACAAATCTTCTTATGGAGCCTGACCAGGTGGTGGTTATGGGTGGTCTCAGGAAGAAAGAGACTCGCATTTCCAATGACAAGATACCGTTGCTGGGGGACTTGCCGTTACTGGGCTTTCTTTTCTCCAGTGACAAAACAGTGGTCAAAAGCAGTGAACTGCTTATCTTCATCTCGCCGCATATATCTACCAATGACTCACCTTCTGAAGAGGAAATGAAGCGGTATAATGAACTCCGAGATGGTCCTATGCTGGAGTTGAAGAAGGAGAAAAAGCACCGTCGCAATCCTCTGGGAATTTTGCATTGATGAATAATTGAACATGGAATATTGAAGGTAAACCCAGATTGCAATAAACAGCATCGCCCGGCTTTGTCAGATTGGCAGAGCCGGGCGTTTTTTATCTGGCACAACCGCTCCGCCAGGGGGTACATTCAGGCGGGGGGGGGGGGTAATCCATTGTAAATTGTCGTTGGGTTCTGTGCGCATAAATAAAGCCAGATTCCAGTACAAAACAGAATCTGGCTTCGGAGGAGGGTGATGAAAAGCCAAAATTTAAAACTCACAATCTTGTCGTAATCGTCAGTAGTCTAAGAGTAATATCGAAAAAACTCAACATATACTTTAAGAAAAAACCGAAGAATGTAAAAAAAATCCCGCTCCAGGTGGTTTTCTTTTTTCCCAGTGCAGGTTGGGGGTATATTTCTGCGATATATTATCGGACGTTGGGTCTGGTTTTGCCCTTGCCAAATCGCGTGGATTGGTTTATTCTCTGGTCTGACTTTGCCGGTTTAGGGAGATATTTATGGCGGATAAACTTACAATTGCGGACCTTATTGCAGCCAGGGATTCGGGCCGAAAGATCGCTGCGGTGAGCTGTTACGATAGCACCACCGCGCTTCTGGCAGCCCGGGCTGGGGTCGAGATGATACTGGTGGGTGATTCGGCGGCCCAGATGCTCCTGGGTCACGATTCGACGCTTCCCGCGACGATGGACTTTATGGTCGAGATAACCGCCGGTGTCCGTCGCGGGGCCCCTGACGTTTGTCTGGTGGCGGATATGCCGTTTTTGTCTTACCACACGGGCATATCCGAGGCGGTTAAAAACGCCGGTCGGTTTGTCCAGGCCGCGGGCGCAGACCTGATCAAGATCGAGGCCACATCGGCGTATCTTCCTGTTATTAAAGCAGTTAGCGACGCTGGTATGGCTGTGATGGCCCACATCGGGATCAGGCCTCAGAGCATTGCCCGGTCAGGCCGGCTCAAGGCGGAAGGTACGACAGCCGAGCTGGCCATTGACCTGATCAGTCTGGCTGATGCGATGGAAACCGCCGGCGCAAGCGCGATCCTGCTGGAGGGTTGTGCTCGTGAGGTGGGCCGGATCATTACCGAAAGGGCGTCGGTGCCGGTTATCAGTTGCGGCGGCGGGCCGGATTGCGACGGCCAGATCCTCATAGCCCCCGACATCCTCGGGCTGCTGGAAGGGCCGGGGCCAAAGTTCTCCAAAGGCTATGCCAAGTTGGGGCCGGCGGTGGTCGAGGCCATCGGCGCCTATGTTCGGGATGTCAAGGGCGGCAATTTTCCCGATGACGACCACAGCTATCATATCAAGGCCGGCCAGCTCGAAAAACTGGAGTCTATGCTGAAAAACCTGGGGCGGTAGTCAGGCGGAAATCGGGCATTTTTTTGGCAAAACAGGGTCGGCTGAGAAGGTTTTGGGGGTAAGTTGCTAACAGGCAAATGTTAGCTGTTGCTATTTATGGGTGTCTAATATGGATTACAGTTAATAAGAGCCGATCGATCCACGAGAAAAACCATATTCATCATGAATCCTTTCAAATAAAACCCATGATGAATACACCGGTCATCGGCTCGAATTAACTAAAATTATTATAATACATTGTCTCGTTTCCGGTTGGTTGGGTGTCGGGAGCATTTTTCGATAGCGGCGGGAGGTTTTTTGGGCTAAGATATCGGTAGAAAATGCGGCTGAGATGCGGCAAAATAAGCGGATTGGAAGGCTTTTTTGATACTATGACGGACGACCAGACAGTTTCAGAACCATCGGCCAGGCAGGCCCTCAGGGCTGCTGTGCTGGTTGACCGCAGCGGCTTGAAGGATTACCCGGCCAGCCTGCAGCATCTTTTTGTCGCTCTGGCGGACGAATCTTACCCTAACATGCTGATTTGTTCGCCAAGAGCCAATGCCGAGTCCATTCTTGCGCCTTCTACAGAATTTACCGGCTATCCGGTCTTCAAGATACCTTTGTTCTTGCGTCAAAACCGGAGGCTTTTGATTGATTCGCTTGAGAAATTCAAGCCGACTGTTCTGCACTGTTTTGGCAGGAGTAAGGCTCACCTTGCCCGGTATCTTTCGCGTGAGATGGATGTTCCCTATGTGCTGACTTTCACGTCTCCGGTCAGGAAGTTTTCCAGGCCACTGGTTTCAAACGATCGATGTGCTACTCTGATAGCGTCGTCCGAGACCATAGCGGACAGCCTGTCGAGGTGCTATCCGCGGTTGATCGGTCGCATCAGGCAGATCAATATCGGTACGTTTGCGGAGGATAGCTGCGCATGTTTTTCCTCTGCGAATCGCATCGCCAGTCTGGTTTTGGCCCAGCCGCTCGACAATCATCTGGATTTCGAGGCGATCCTCAACGCCGTCAAACACCTCGTCCTCGACGGGTATGAATTTGTGATGGCTATGGTCGGCACAGGTCCCGCGAAGAAGGCGGTTTACGAGACGATCAAGACGCTCGGTCTTTCGCAGGTCGTTACCGTGGTTCCGGAGATCCATCCGATGCGATCGGTGTTCGTCGGAACGGACATACTCATTGTTCCGCGGCTGCGGGCCGAGTTTAATCCTTCCCTTCTGGAGGCGATGAGCGTAGGAACCGCGGTGGCAAGCTGTCAGGGCAGTGTCGATGACCTGCTCGAAGACGGAAAGACATCCGTTTGTTTCGATCCGCATGACGAATTGAGCGTGTATACGTGCCTGCAGAAGTTGCTGAGTAAGCACGAGTTTGCAAGACAAATCGCCCAAGCGGGGCAGGACTACGTACGGCAGCATCACAGCGTCAGTGCCATGACGAACAGACTCCTGCGGGCTTATCTGGACGCCCAGCGATGGTACAAGGAATCGCATATCTGATACCAGTTCCATTAAATAAGGCGCTCGGTGCCATGCTTGTGCTTGCACAAGCATGTTTGGACGTCTTATACCAATTCCACTAAAAAAATGCGCGTCAGTCCGTAGGATGGGTAACTTGTTACCCATGCGGTTCTGTAAGCTCCTCCGTCAGCATGGGTAACAAAGTTACCCATCCTACAGGACTTATACCAGTCCCATTTTAATAATGCGATTGGTGCCATGCCTTCGTAAGTAGTGTGTTTCGGGGTGCCGGTGTGCAATCGCCCATCGGTTTGCTGCGCAAACGCGCTGCCACTCTTGTCGACGGACTGAAGCTCATTTTTTTGATGGTATAGGGGTCAGTCAAGCAGGCCGTAATCGGCTAATACTTTCGTGAGTGTATCGCGTTTGTCGTCGGCCAATGGTGTCATCGGCAGACGCATTTCGTCGGACGCCATATCCAGCATCGCCATCGCAGCCTTGATCGGGATCGGATTCGTAGCCAGGCTCAGCAGGCTCTTGGCCAGTACGAACAGTTTTTTGTGCCATCTTCCGGCGGAGACCAGATCGCCCTGGAGGATCAGGTCCGTCATTGCTTTGACGTCGGCTGGGACGATGTTGGCTACTACGCTGATGACGCCTTTGCCGCCGACCGAGGCTAAGGGCAGGGTCAGGGAATCGTCGCCGGAGATGATCGTAATGTCGCATCGCATGGCGATCTCGCTGGCCTGGTCCAGACTGCCGGTCGCTTCTTTGATCGCGACGATATTTTCGAGTTCCGACAGGCGGGCGATCGTTTCCGGTGTCATACCCGCGCCGCATCTGCCGGGGATATTATACAGCACCACGGGCAGGTCCACTTCTTCGGCGATGGCGCGAAAGTGCTGATAGAAGCCTTCCTGCGTGGGCTTGTTGTAATAGGGATCGACCTGCAACGTGGCATCGGCGCCGATCTTTTTGGCATAGGCGGTCAGCTCGATCGCCTCGGCGGTGCTGTTGGAGCCACATCCGGCGATTACCGGGACCATGCCGCCGACGGCCTTGACGACACGTTCGATGACCTTTTTGTGCTCGGAGTGAGTGAGGGTCGGACATTCGCCGGTAGTGCCGACGGGCACTATTGCGTCGGTGCCGCTTTCGAGCTGAAAATCGATGAGTTCGTCGAGCGTCCTGTAATCGACCTCGCTGTCCTGAAACGGCGTGATAATTGCCACCATTGCTCCGCTAAACATGATCGTTCTCCCAACTGTGCCGATAGTGTTCGGCTATCCTTTGATCAATCTTATCATTTCTTCCGTTGCCTGCCCGATGCCGACGAGCACGCTCCTTGCGATTATACTGTGACCGATGTTAAACTCGCACAGCCCTTCGATCGCGGCGACCGGGCCGATGTTTCTGTAGGTCAGGCCGTGGCCCGCATGAACGACCAGGCCTGCGGTTGCGGCAATATCCCTGCCGTCCCTTAGTTCGTTGAGCGTCTTGGTGACGGTTCGGTCGGTTTTGGCGTTAGCGTACATGCCGGTATGCAGTTCCACCGCGTCGCATCCGGTCTCGGCGGAGGCGATGATCTGCTCTTCGTCCGGTGCTATGAAGGTGCTGACCAGAATGCCTTTTTTGTGCAGCCTGCTCACGACGGCGGCGAGCCTCTTTTTGTGCCTGACGCAGTCCAGCCCGCCTTCGGTTGTAAGCTCGGCCCTCTTTTCGGGAACGAGCGTGACCTGGTCGGGCCGTATCTGCCCGGCGATCTTTACGATGGGCTCGGCCATGGACATCTCAAGGTTGAGCTTGCTGGCGACGGTTTCCTTGAGCAGGCGTACATCCCGGTCGCAGATGTGGCGCCGGTCCTGCCTGAGGTGGACGGTAATGCCGTTTGCACCGGCCAGTTCGCACTGCACCGCGGCCCAGACCGGATCGGGCTCATCGGTCATACGGGCCTGGCGAATCGTCGCCACGTGGTCGATATTTACGTTAAGAACCGCCATTTCGAGTTTCCTGGTCTAACTTCGGGCCGTGCCGGTGCAAGGCCGCTTCAGGGCAGATTATATCAGGGTGCTGGCAGTCATCAAGTAAATAAAAAAGTCGCCCGCCCGGCCCGAAACAAATTCTTGCCACATCCGATTGAATTAGTTATCATAGGGGCAATGGAACTTAGGGGCACTACAGCGGCAATTACCGGTTCGACCGGCAAGTTAGGCAGTGCTATCGCCCTGGCGTTGGCACAGCGGGGGTGCGACTGTCTCTGCCACTACCACAAGAATGCACATCTCGCCAAAGAACTCGTCAAACAGATCGAAGGCCTGGGCCAAAGAGCCGTTGCAGTGGGGGTGGATCTTACCTCTCCGGAGGGGGCAGGCTCGCTTTTTGACGAGATGGGCGGTCTCGATACGCCACGGATCCTGATAAACTCCGCTGCGGTGTTTTCCAGACAGCCGCTTGGTGAGGCGACCTTCAAGGCGGGGCAAAAACTGCTCGCTACAAATCTGCTGGCGCCGGTGCTGACGAGCCGCCATTTTGTAGAGCGGGTCAATGCTGATCTTTCGATATCTTCGGCTAAGGCGAAGGCGGTGGCGAAAATAATCAATCTTGTCGACGTTGGGGCTCAGAGGCCCTGGGCCGAATATTCGTTGTACTGCGCGTCGAAGGCGGGACTTGTGGCGGCGACAAAATCGCTCGCAAAGGAGCTGGCGCCGAAGATATGTGTTAATGCCGTCGCGCCGGGGATCGTTGCCTGGCCGGAGGGCTTTGACCGGGACCAGAAGGATCGCCAGTTGGCGCATGTACCGATGGGCAGGATCGGCGAGATTGACGAGCTTACGTCCGCGGTCATCTTTCTACTGGAAAATGACTACATTACCGGCCAGGTGCTGAATATCGACGGCGGAAGATGTATTTAGCTGCGACCATGCGGTGACATGCAGGCGGTGGGGGGGGGTAGATGTGCGGGTAAGGGCGACAGGCGGATGAGCAGATATTTGGGGATGTGATACATGGAATTGTCGTGGGCTAACCAAATAACCATAGGTCGGATATTTCTGATAGCTCCCTTTGTCATCTGCATGCTCAAGGCAAGCCAGTCCGAATCCGAGGTGATGATGCGATATATCGCCCTGGTCATTTTTTTGGCCATGTGCATCAGCGACGCCCTTGACGGTTACGTCGCCCGCGTCAAGAAGCAGGTTACCAAACTCGGCGCGTTTCTGGACCCGATGGCCGACAAGCTGCTGATGACGTGTGCGTGCGTCCTCCTGGCCTCGCCAAAGACGGCGATCGAAGGGTTCGTCCT
>DAOVVQ010000069.1 GCA_030637065.1 Planctomycetota bacterium | reverse complement strand
TCGCCCTTCTGCTTCCTCGACGAGGTCGACGCGGCACTGGACGAGGCGAACAACGAGCGATTCAATATGATCGTTCAGGATTTCCAGAAGGACTCTCAGTTCGTAATTGTCACTCACTCCAAGCGTACGATGAGCATTGCCGACGTCCTGTTCGGCATTACGATGCAGACCCAGGGCGTCAGCAAGAAGATAAGTGTTCAATTCGACGGGGCGGACATTGAAACGGAGGAAGCGGCGGTGGCGTAACAGCCGTTAGCGAGGCATTAGCGGCACGTTGCTTTGCCGCAGCCGACGACTTTTGGGGAAAACACATGACGGAAAGACTCGACAGACACGTATTAAACAACGGGATGATAGCGCTCGGCGAGCCGATCGAGCAGGTCGAGTCGGTTGCCTTTACGTTCATGCTGCCGGCGGGCGCCGCCCTGCTCGACGAGGGCTGTTGCGGGGCCGGGGCTGTGATAACCGACTGGCTCTTTCGCGGAGCCGGCGATATGGACAGCCGCGACCTCATCGACGCACTTGACGGGCTGGGCCTTCACCGAGGCAGTTCGGTAACCGGCAGTCATATCTCCCTGGGCGCCGCCCTCGAGGCGAGCAACCTGGCAAACGCCCTTGAGCTTTACGCCGACATGATATTGAGACCGACGCTCGACAAAGACCAGTTCGACCTTTCAAGACAGCTCGCCATCCACGATGTCGTCGGGCTCGACGATGACCCGCGTCAAAAGGTCATGCTCAAACTTCGCGAGCAGTTCTACCCCTCTCCGTTCGGGCGGTCGACAATGGGCAATTTCAAGGAACTAAACGCCCTGACAAGCGACAGGTGCGCCGCGATAGTAAAAGACAGATTCAACCTCTCCGGGACGATCTTTGCGATCTCGGGCAAGTATGATTTTGACAGCGTGTGCAAACAGTTGGACAAATTATTTGGCCGCGACGAATCGCCCGACAACCTGAATATCACCCCCGGCCCCACGGGAACGCAATATACGCATATTCAGCACGATGGCGCACAGGTCCATATCGGCCTGATGACCGAGGTGCCGCCGATCACCACAGACGATTATTACGACGCCAGCGCCGCCGTCTCCGTACTGTCGGGAGGGATGAGCAGCAGGCTCTTTACCGAGGTCCGCGAAAAGCGAGGCCTCTGCTATGCCGTCGGAGCAAGGTACCATACGCTCAAAAATTTCGCGGGGATCGCCTGTTACGCGGGAACCACCCCGGACAAAGCCGATGAGACGCTGGAGGTGATAACCGACCAGTTCAACCGTCTCGGCGAAGGTATCACAGAAGACGAGATTCACCGGGCCAAAGTCGGCATAAAGTCGGCCCTGATCATGCAAAGCGAATCGAGCAGCGCAAGGGCAGCCGGGATCGCAAGCGATCATTACCTGTTAGGCAGAGTCAGGTCAATTGCCGAGATCAAAGAAAAACTCGAAAAACTAAGCGTCTCATCGGTGACCGATTTCCTGAGCCGAAACCGATTTGAAAATTATACCGTCGTGACGATCGGACCAAAGTCAGTGGAGACCTCTGAAAAACCATGATACGCTTGCTATGGTCGTTGTTTTTGAAACAAAAATAAATTTGGTAGTAGATATACCCTGTTTTTCAGGGAAACCAGTTAAATCCGGGAATGCAGACTAAAGATGGAATTCAAACACAAAACATTGCCCAATGGGCTCAAGATCGTCGGCGAAGTGAACAAATCCGCAATGTCCGCGGCGGTGGGCTTCTTTGTAAGAACGGGCAGCCGCGATGAAACGCCCGAGGTCAGCGGCGTATCGCACTTCCTCGAACACATGCTCTTTAAGGGCACCGAAACCCGTTCGCCCTTGCAGGTCAACGAGGCATTCGACCGGACGGGCGCGAAATTCAACGCCTTTACGAGCGAGGAGAACACCGTTTACTATGCCGCCGTGCTCCCGGAATATCTCGGCGAGGTCACCACGCTGTGGACCGATCTCTTAAGGCCTTCGCTGCGGGACGAGGATTTCGACATTGAAAAAAATGTCATAAAAGAAGAGATCGCGATGTACAAGGATCTGCCGCAGTTCGACGTGATGGACCAGTGCAGGGCGATCCACTTTAACGACCACCCGTGTGCCAACAGCGTCCTCGGCACAAACGAGAGCATCACCGCCATGACGGCATCGCAGATGCGAGAATATTTCGGTAATCGCTATGCACCGAACAATATCGTGGCAGCCTGCTGCGGCAATTTCGACTTCGACGAGATATGCTCGTTGATCGAGACCGGCTGTGGCCCATGGACCGCTGCGAAGGCGGACAGGGATCTTGTCTTTCACCCCGGAAGCTGCCAAAAGCGGCAGGAGCAAAAGGCCAATCTCGTCCGCGAGCATATATGCCTGGCCAGCGCCTCGGTCTCGGCCCAGGATGACCGCAGGTTCGCCGCGTCCCTGCTCTCGATGATAATCGGCGACTATACCGGCTCGCGGTTCTTCTGGGCGCTGGTCGATACCGCCATCGCCGAGACGGCTGCGATGCAATTCGAATCGATGGACGGCGTCGGCGTTCTCTACAGCTATATCCGCTGCAGCCCGGAAAACGCTACGAAGGTAATGGACATCATAAACGGCATTTTTGCCGGTCTCGCGAAAGACGGCGTAACGGATAGCGAACTGCAAAAGGCCAAAAACAAGGTCCTCAGCGCCCTGACGATCAAGAGCGAGCAGCCCATGGGACGGCTGGTTAACCTTGGCTTTAACTGGGTCTACCTCCAGAAATATCGCAGCGTCGCCGAAGATGTCGCCGCTGTCAAGGCCGTTACATCTGGGCAGATCAACGATTTGATCGCCGAGTTCAAGCCGGGCGATTTTACGCGGTTTTCTATCGGACCTTCCAGTCAAGAGCAGGATTAACCGCTGAAAAAGGCTTTGCGGCATGATGGCACCGATCCGTGCCGAATGGGGTAATTTGTGCTATAATGGTTTTTTGCTTGAAAAATTCGACCATTTCCGCTATACTTTAACAGGGTAGGAGGCTTTGTGAAGGACGAAAAGAAACCACAAGAACAGATTGATATGGATATCCTGCAATGTAAGGCGGACATCCTTCGCGCACGCAAGCCGAGCGCAGCGCCCGATGCCGACAAGAGCGAGCAGGTCGCAAAGGCCAAACGCGAGATCGAACCGATTCAGCCTGCCCCGAAAGCACCCGCAAAGGTCGAGCCGCTGCGAATCGACGCCAAACCACCCGTCAAGATAGGGCCTGTCAAGATAGACGCCAGCAGCAACCCGCCCATCAAGATCGAGCCTGTCAAGATAGACAATACTCCCAAGCCACCTGTGAAGATCGAACCTGTCAAGATAGATAATACCCCAAAGCCACCTGTCAAAATCGAACCTGTCAAGATAGACGCCAGCGGCAAGCCGCCCGTCAAGATCGAACCTGTCAAAATAGCCAATCCCCCTAAGCCGCCTGCACCTGTAGCGACGACTCAGGACAAAAATACAACGCCAGTCCCTCAGCAGATCGGCCCCGACGACATCGTCATAAAAACGACGACAACAAAGCCAACTCCACTGAAACTTGATAAAGTCGCCCCAACCCCTGCTGCCGCCCCAAGGAAAATAATACCCGTCCAGGTGGCAATGCCAATACCAGCCAAACTCGTGCAGAAAACAGAGGACATAGCAAGAGCAAAGGCACAAGCCGAAGCAAAGGCAAAGGCCAAAACCGAAGCTGAAGCAAAAGCTAAGGCAGAGGCGGAAGCAAAGGCCAAAGCGAAAGCGAAAGCTGAGGCCGAAGCAAAAGCAAAGGCGGAGGCAGAGGCGAAAGCAAAGGCGGAAGCCAAAGCAAAAGCAAAAGCCGAGGCCGAAGCGAAAGCGGAGGCGGAAGCTGAGGCCAAAGCGAAAGCCGAAGCAAAGGCCAAAGCGGAAGCTGAAGCGAAAGCCAAGGCAGAGGCAGAAGCTAAGGCGAAAGCCAAAGCAAAGGCGGAAGCCGAAGCGAAAGCCAAAGCAGAGGCCGAAGCAAAAGCCAAGGCAGAGGCAGAAGCTAAGGCGAAGGCGGAGGCAGAGGCGAAAGCAACGGCGGAAGCGGAAGCCAAAGCAAAAGCCGAGGCCGAAGCGAAAGCCAAAGCTGAGGCAGAAGCTAAGGCCAAAGCAGAAGCCGAGGCGAAAGCCAAAGCAAAGGAAAAAGCAGAGGCCGAAGCGAAGGCCAAAGCGGAAGCCGAAGCCGAAGCAAAAGCGAAAGTTGAGGCGGAAGCAAAGGCGAAAGCGGAAGCTGAAGCCAAAGCGAAAGCAGAGGCGAAAGCCGAGGCAGAAGCGGAAGCGAAAGCAAAAGCAAAAGCGGAAGCCGAAGCGAAGGCGGAGGCAGAGGCGAAAGCGAAAGCCGAGGCCGAAGCGAAGGCCAAAGCTAAGGCAGAAGCTGAAGCCAAGGCCGAAGCAGAGGCAGAGGCTAAAGCGAAGGCCTTGGATTTGGAATTGGAATTACGGCTAATGGAATCGTCATCGCCGCCAGCCGTCGTTGAGTCGTCATTGGACGCGGACCTGGATCTGGAATTGGAATCGCAGCTAACCGAGGGCATCCCGAGGTTTAACCTTGCCGATCAGATCCTTGCCGAGCAGCGTAAAGTCGCGTCCAATCGCCGCAGGCGCCCGTCACCGACGATCGCAGCGCCCAGCCCAGCACCGGCTGTGACGGGAACCGTCGGGCGGATAATCACCGAAGTAAAGAACAATCACGCCGCCAGCGCCGAAAAACCGCGGCCCCGCAACGCCGACATCACGGTTTCACCATCCCTGGCATTATTCGACGACCACAACGTCAGCGACGTACAAAGAGAGATCATTGCGGACATAGTAGCCGAAAACATAGCACACTTTTGTGGGGATACCAGCCGGGCCGAGCCTGTGTGGCAAAGCTACGTCGGTAATTGATCATGCTTGACATGTTGCTTGCAATATCATTGGACGGGATACTGGAGCTTGCCCAGCGAAACCGCAACATGGTTATCATCGCGATGGTTGGCACAATCGCCCTGATCCTCGTGCTGCTGATCGGCTACCTGCTATTCTCGAAATCGGACGAAGACAAAGCCGAAGAAGACTTCGAGCCCGAGACAGACAAGCAATCGCAGCGCGAAGCAAAGCGGGCCGAAAAACGCCGGGCCAAAGAGGCCAAACGCCGAGCGAAATCAGCCGCCAAAGGCAAGGGCAGCAATAGGGGCGAAGACGAAGAAGCAATCGACGAGCCTGACAGGAAGGCCTCGAAGAAGGCCGGTAAGATTGCCGCTGGCACTGCCACCCGGATGAGTGAGACGGATTATCGTTTGATCTCCGAGCGGATACTCCGAATCGGCGGCAAGGAACGAACCGTCCTGTTCGCCGCAGCCGGCCTTGACTGCCTTCCCATCACCGTTGTTGTCAATACCGCCATCGAGCTGGCACGCGAGGGCCAGAGATGCGTGCTCGTGGATCTCGACCTCAAGCGGGACGCGATCGCGATGGCCTTTGATATCGCCGAAGAGCCCAATCGCAAGGACTTTACGCCGAGGCTCCGCAAGACCGCCTTCGAGAATCTGATGGTCTGGCCGGCACATAATTTCAAGCTGATCAGGCATCTGAATATAAGGCCGCTGACGGAGGCGGCTGTGGCGAAATTCGACTACGTGCTGATCAACGCTCCGTATCTCGACGGCCATGTCGACCGCAGGCAGATCGCCTCAGTGGCGAAATACGGCTTCATCTTCACGAATAACGCCCGCCAGGCTGAGCGTCTGGCAGAGCTATTCAAAGATACCGAGTGCAAACTGGTCGGCAACATTCAAATCGACCCCGAAGCCGCACAGTAACCGCCGAATACCAGTTCCATTTAAATATTGCGCATGTGACATGCTTGCGCCAGCAGTGTGTTTCAGATCGCAGCAAGGGTGGTCCCGATGCACATCGGGATTTGGCAAAGCCAAACCGATGGTGGGTGCCAGACGTGCATACGCCCATCGGTTTGCTACGCAAACTCGCTGCCACCCTTGCTGACGGACTGACACGCATTTTTTTATGCGGATTGGTATAATATGGACTACACTTAATATCAGCCGGGGAAAATTTTAGTTTTGATATTGCATATTTTATATTGTGCGGGTTCTTTGACGGGATTTATGGGATCCTCCTTCGCGTAAAGCTACGGCGGGACAGGTTAAACGGGATTTTTTTTAATCACTGATCTCGCTGATTACACTGACAACGGCGGATTCCTACCCTTGCATTTGGCTAATACTCTATATGGTAGGAAAAAAGGGCCGTGAGTTTGTCGCCCACGGCCCTTGGGGTATTATCTTCATTATTGATGTTCTATTCCTTTGGAACCACGTGGATGGTGTCGCTTCCTGAGACGACATATCCATCATATGTCAATGCTCCTAATTCACAGACTGCATTCAATCCTAGACCGGAAAGGTTTTCTGTTTCAAGATGTACCATTAAATCTAAGTCTCCATCACCATCTACGTCTTCAAGATTTGCCATTGGTTTTGGTGCATCTTTTTTGCCTCTCAGCTTGACAATACCATCGGAGAAATCCTGTCCACGCAGTGTTATTGTGGCTGGATCGATTGTTGAGGCATCAAAATCTGAATCAGTCAGGAAAGCTACGGGGATCACACCATTGGAACCCAGATTGATGCTGTTGGTTAAGCTGTCTGGTTTAATGTCAATGTTAACTTCAACAAAGCTGACTGTAACTGTTGTAATGTCAGGCTCGCTGATAAGGCCGTATTCGTTATTGACGACAAACGATATTTCAGTTTGTCCGATTGGGAAATCGCTGTTTACGATTGGCTCAGTACTATCGATATCGTAATTCGGGTCACCGTCGCCATCCGAATCGAATGCCAAATCCAGATCCCATTGATATGCTAGAGGGTTTCCGTCAGCATCAATCGAATCTGTACCATCCAACTCAACAGAGGCACCGCTCCAGTTAGTTGCTTGAATGACATAAGGGCCGCCTGCATTTGCAGTTGGTGGGTCCTGCGATATGTTCAGATCAACTACACCGTCTCCGTCAATATCAACTTCGAGGATAGGGTCTATCTCGTCGCCAATTACAGCAGTTGCGATGCCTGTTTCAGAAGTTGGGACATTAAGATAGGTGTAAACAGTTTGAGAACCATCAGGAAGTTGATGGAAAAGCTGAAGGTCAAACGAAGAGCCTGAGCCAGCTTCTGGCAAACCTACAATTTCTATCAAATATACATCGTTAGCATCGAAAACTAAAGCCAATTCTTTATGATCTGGCCCCATAAATATCCAGCCTGGTGAGTCAAGACCATTGTCGGTGTAACCTTGAGGGTTTGGCTCCATAACATTGCCTTGGGAGTCAATTATTCTAATATCAACAGGGCTGCCTGTGAAAACTCCTATTATTCTGTCAGTTATTTCGCCAGGCAAGCCTCCTGTAACAAATTCCAAACCTTTCCATAAACATTTTTCATTCAGTTCCACTCCAGCCAAACAAGAATCTTTGGCCCACCACAGTTTATCATTAAGGCAACTTAGGACGACCTTTATATAATCGATGATTTGAATTGGTGCAAACTCTTCTACTTCATCTAATATTTTGAGAACAAGAAAGATGCCCATCTTGTTTTTTGCCTCTTCATCTTCAACGTCCTTAATATCACAAGCAAGGTTAACGAGTCCTGCAATCTGACCAACATAAGGTAGAGCTGATGCAATATTCATCAAACATTCATTTTCAGCTGAACATATATTAAACCGTTCGATATCGGGATCACTACCGCTTCCTGTGTAAACTTTTATGTCATCAAAATAGGCTGAGCCCACATTGCAAGTTAGTTCAAGGCGGCTTTGAATGTTATCTCTCTCTGGGATTACCGGAGTAGAGAATGAGCCTCGGTCTACTCCATCGACCCAGTAGTGTAAAGTTAAGTCAGTTTGGGATCGAGAGAATGCGACGGTCATATCGTACCAGCGATTGGTAGAGTAGGACTGAAGTATCGATCCTTCGCAAGCATACAGATAGCCGTTTTTATTGAAATGAAAATATCCGCGCCCCGGGGTTGTCCAATGGATATTGGATCTTGTTGATAAACAGGCACGGGCCTGATGACCGTAAGAAGGAACGTTTTCTCCTCCATTGTAGACTTTTAAGCTGACAGTGAAATCGTCAGGCACTGCGAAAGGTCTATTTGCTCCAGCACCCCAGAAACTGCCTACTCTGCCATATAAACGAAAGACCTGGTTTGACGGGTCTGTAGGGTCTGTTGTTATTTTATTGGCGGAGTGATCGGAGTCGTTGCCTCCGAAGCCCGTCCAGTTTGACGATGGCCATGTGTTCAGTGAATAACTCTCGAAATTTTCCTCAAAAATTGTGCTGATACCTCCACCGCCTCCACCGCCAGCCAGTTGCTGAATCTCAGATGAACTTAAAGCACGGTTGTAAATTCGGACATCGTCAATTATCCCCTTTGGAATATTTGGCTTGTTGCCATGAGCATCATTATACCCATATTGGAACAAGCCGATCATCAAACTCGCATCATTTTCGTCAAACCCATCACTGTTTACCAACTCATTTTCAAGGTTTCCGTCAACATACATTTTCATTATTGAGCCATCGTAAGTAGCCGTAATCTGATGCCATTGAGCATCATTTATTGCGGTGTTAGAAGAAACAGCATTCCACCTTTCATTTAATGAACTGCTTAAATCACTATATCTCAGAGACAAACCTGCCTTCATGTCATTTCCATTCTCATGAAGATATAAATCGTATCCATGACGCGGATGGTATCTCCCTCCCTTGGTAACTAAGCCCACTCTGAAATACTGATATGTTTCAGCCTTGACCCATGCTGACAATGTTATTGTCCCGGTTATGTCAAGGCTTGGAGAATCTGCAACTTCAACATAGGTATTCAGTCCATTAAAATACAGAGCACTCCCTGATTTGCCTGTTGTCCAGAGTGGATTGTGAATTGTGCCGTGGTTATTGTAACCAGAGTAATCCTGAGCCGTGCCTCCTGAATTCTCATCAAAACTCCAGTAACCAACAAGGCCATCTGTCAAGCCGGCCAGGGCATTACACGAAATTAATAGCAAAATAATTGCTATGCCACGGGTGCTTCTTCGGAACGTAGGACTCATCAGATTTCTCCTTTTAAAAACACTGGTTACTATTGACCTGCGCACCGATAGCGCAGTGATTCATCATCTTGCGAAATACTCACGAACAATCCTATGAACTGCATTTGGATTACCATCCTCCAACAACTCTTCTCCCCCCCAGCATGTCGTTAATCTAAAGGGGGCTTACGGGTCCGTCAAGGGGTTTTTTGTTAAAATGGGGTATTTTTTGAAAAATGCGTATTTACCACAGTATGTTTTTAAGGTAAAGGTGGGTTTTTAGTTCGTTTGGGGGGATTTGTTGGCTTTGGAATTTGCTATTTATTTTCTGGATTCCCGCCTTCGCGGGAATGACAAATGGGGGGCGGTTGTTGTTTTTGATATTTTTTGACCCCCAGCGGAGCTGGAGGCTAATCGATTTGGAGGCCGCTTTGCGGTGTTGTTGACAGTTTGGGTTTTTGTGGGTATTATGTTTGGTTGTGATTGTGGGGATAATTGTTGTTTCTTGTCGGCTTTTTGCCGTTAATGTTTGATTTTTATGCTTTTAGGATGGTTTTGATGATTGATGTTACTTTGATTACAGGTGACGGGATCGGTCCGGAGATTGCCGATGCTACTCGTCGGTGCATTGATGCTACCGGCGCTGAGATTAACTGGGAGACGGCTGAGGCGGGCGTTGATGTTATGGAGAGGCTTGGGACTCCGCTGCCGGAGGCTACTCTGGAGTCGGTTCGCAAGAATGGTGTTGCTCTTAAGGCTCCGATCACTACGCCGGTTGGGACTGGTTTTCGGAGTATTAACGTGTATTTGCGGCAGGAACTGGACCTTTATGCCTGCCTTCGGCCCTGCAAGAGCTATCCTGGCGTTCGCAGCCGGTATAGCGATATCGACCTTGTGGTGGTTCGCGAGAATACCGAGGACCTTTACGCGGGTATCGAGTTCGAGAAGGGCGCCGACGATACGACGGAGCTGGTCGGCTGGCTCAATGAGCACAGCGATCGCAAGATCGGGCCTAATGCCGGGGTGAGTATCAAGCCGATCTCGGTCGAGGGGACCGAGCGGATCGTGAATTTTGCCTTCAAGTACGCCGAGAAGATGGGGCGGAAAAAGGTCACCAGCGTGCATAAGGCCAATATTATGAAGTATTCCGACGGGCTCTGGCTGGAGGTGAGCAGGGAGGTGGCGAAGAATTATCCGGGGATCGAGTTCGAGGATCGCATCGTCGACAATATGTGCATGCAACTGATCCAGAAGCCGGAGCTTTACGATGTGATCGTGCTGCCGAATCTGTACGGCGATATTCTCAGCGATCTTTGCGCAGGGCTGGTCGGCGGGCTCGGTGTTGCGCCCGGGGCGAATATCGGCGAGAAGGGCGCGATCTTCGAGGCGACGCACGGGAGCGCTCCTAAGTATGCGGGGCTAAATAAGGTCAACCCGGCGGCACTGATACTCAGCGGGGCACTGATGCTCAGCCACCTGGATATGATGGACGAAGCGAGGAAGCTCGAAGCGGCTGTCGCAGCGGTGATCGCCGAGGGTAAGGATGTGACGTACGATATGAAAGCGGACCGCAACGACCCGAGTGCCGTTGGAACGCAGGAGATGGCTGACGCAATTATCGGGAAGATAAAGGGTTCTTAGACGGTCTCAATTAAATATTACGCCGGGGCCATGTTTGTTGCACAAGCATGTTTGGGCGCTTTACAGGCCCACGCGAGCGTGGGCCTGGCACCGGATATGGCGTAAATGTGGTGTTTTAGCCAAATAAAAGAAGGCAGGAATCCGCCAAAGGCGGATGCTATTTTATGCTGGATTCCCGCCTTCGCGGGAATGACAGGATGCAAGTCTTTAATTGTTGGCGGGCATTTTTTGACGTAAGCGTGTGTGATTTGACGGGAGCATTTGATTGGATCAGGACTCCTATCGTAATCTTATTTCCGGCGAGAGTACGGGTTTTGGCCCGGGTTTGCTTCGCGGGATCTTGCTGGCGGTCTCAGCGGGGTATTTAGCGGCTGTGGCGGTTCGTAATCTCTGCTATGATCGCGGCTGGCTGAGGTCGCGCGATGCGGGTGTGCCTGTGATCAGTGTCGGCAATGTTACCACGGGCGGGACGGGCAAGACGCCGCTTGTGATATGGCTTTGCAAGCTGCTGGCTGCGCGGTCTGTGGATTGTGCGGTGCTGACGCGGGGGTATAAGAGCGAGAGCGGTAAGTTCACCGACGAGCCGGCGATATTGGCCAAGTCGTGCCCGGATGCGAATATCGTCGTTGACGGCGACCGTGTAAGCGGTGCGGCGAAGGCGATAGAGAAATTCGGCGCCGGGGTGCTTGTAATGGACGACGGTTTTCAGCATCGAAGGCTTAGGCGGGACCTGGATATCGTGGCGGTCGACGCGACGTGTCCGTTTGGCTTTGGCAGGATACTGCCAGCCGGGCTTTTGCGGGAGCCGGTTAACGCTCTGAAACGCGCCGATGCGGTGGTGATAACGCGGTACGACCAGGCTTCCGTCATCAAGATCAGCGAGCTTGAAAAGGCGATCGAGCGAATCGCACCGCAGGCGACGATCGCAAAGGCGGTCCACTGTAATCCTTACGCAAAGATGCTCAAAGGTGCGACGCTGAGCATCGACGAGCTTAAGGAAAAGCCGGTTTATGCGTTTTGCGGGATAGGCAATCCGAAGGCGTTTTTCAATCGGCTGGAGGGGCACGGCCTTAAGATCATGGGAACGAGGGTCTATAACGACCATCATAATTATACGGAGAGGGACATCAAAGATATTTACGAGGAGGCCAAGTATCTCGGCGCCGAGCTGATACTCTCGACGCAGAAGGACTGGGTCAAGACGACGCTGCTTTCGGAGCAGGATGAGGATATTCTTTTTGCGTACATGGCCGTTGAGCTGGAATTTGTCGAGGGAGCTGATAAAATAGAATCGCTGGTCGCGGGTGCCGTTGGCCTGGAGACCGGCCTGGAAGAGTCCGGAGTGCATGATGCATGAAAAACTGTTGAAAATCGTTACGAATCTTGGCTCGCCGAAGGTGCTTGTTGTCGGCGATTTTGTTCTGGACAGCTACGTCTACGGAGACGCGGTCCGGATCAGCCCCGAGGCTCCGGTCCAGATCCTCAAGGTGGTCGACCGTCAGCATCGCTGCGGCGGAGCGGGGTCGGTTGCGGCGGACCTGGTGGAACTTGGGGCCGAGCCGATCTGCATCGGTGTCATCGGCAGGGACGATAACGGCAAAGTTCTGCGCGGGCTGTTAGCCGATCAGGGTATCGATACTTCCGGGATATTCGAGGTCGATGGCAGGCCGACGATAAGCAAGCAGCGGATGGTCGGTCTTGCCCAGCATCGGCATCGTCAGCAGTTGTTGCGGATCGACGAGGAATGCACCGACGATCTGCCCGAGAGCGAGCACGCCAGGATCCTCGATGCGTATAAGGCGAGGCTCAAGGGGGCCGATATCGTGTGCCTCCAGGATTATAATAAGGGGCTTTTGTCGGTGTCGCTGTGCAGGCAGATGATGGACCTTGCGAAAGCGGCTGGTAAGAAGGTGCTGGTCGATCCTCCGCTTGCCCGGGCGGACGATTACCTGAAGTATTCCCGCGCATCGCTGATCACTCCAAACCGTCGCGAGGCGTCGGCTGCGGCGGGTTTTGCAATCGAGACCATTGACGATGCCCGGCGGGCGGCTGAGGTTCTGGTTGATAAATGCGGCGTCGAGGCTGTTGTGATCACGTTAGATAAGGAAGGGGCGTTTCTGCTTAGCGGGGACGTTTGCGAACATATCCCGACGGTGCCGCGGAGCGTTTACGATGTCACTGGCGCAGGCGATATGGTGCTTGCCATGCTTGCCGTCGGTATCGCCGCCGGGTGCGACTATTCAACGGCGGTTCATCTGTCTAATATCGCCGGCGGGCTCGAGGTTGAGAAATTCGGCGTGCAAACCGTCTCGATCGACGAGATCGTTAACGAGATCATCACCAGCCGCAGCAGTAAAGTCGGCAAGATATGCTGCTTGGAAACGCTGCTCGAAGAGCTTAACTTTCATCGTCAGCAGAAGGAAACCATCGTCTTTACCAACGGATGTTTCGATGTGCTGCACGTTGGCCATATCGAGTTTCTCAAGTTCTGCAAGGAGCACGGCGATGTCCTTGTGATGGGTCTTAACAGTGACAACTCCGTCAGGCAGATAAAGGGTCCTTCGCGGCCTATCAATAACCAGCAGGACCGTGCGGCGGTCCTCGCGGCTCTGGAGATGGTTGACTATGTCGTGATCTTCGATGAGCCCGACCCGCTCAAGACCATCGAGAGCATAGAGCCCGATGTGTTGGTCAAAGGCGTCGATTGGGCCGAGAAGGGTGTAGTTGGTCGCGAGTTTGTGGAAGATAGCGGCGGCAAGGTCGTCCTGGCCCCGCTGGTCGAGGGCAAGAGTTCCACGGCAACTATCGAGAAGATGCAGTCGCTTAAGGACTCGCAGCAGGCCGATACGGCTGGGAGCAAGTGATGCCGGCGCCGCGAAAAGCGGATGATGCGGATGCGGCGTTTGGATATATATTGGCAGTCTGAAAAAAGGATTGAGGGAAGCAATGGCTTATAAGGCGATATTTCTGGATCGTGACAATACGCTGATCGAGGACCCGGGCTATATCAACAATCCCGACCAGGTCAAGCTGCTGCCGGGAGCCGCGGCGGCCCTTGTTCAGTTGCGGCAGATGGGTTACAAGCTGATAGTCGTTACCAACCAGTCGGCGATCGCCAGGGGGATCGTTACCATCAAGGTGCTCGGTCAGATTCACGACCGGTTTAAAGAGTTGTTGGGGCGAGAAGGGGCCGGGGTCGATAAGATATACTTCTGTCCTTACCATCCCAACGGGGTGATCGCCAAGTATCGCAAGGTCAGCGAGCTGCGAAAGCCAAAGCCGGGAATGCTGCTAAAGGCCGCCGAGGAGATGAACATCGACCTCGGACGTTCGTGGATGGTCGGCAACGCGTATCACGATATCAAGGCTGGGATGTTAGCGGGGTGCAGGACGATCCTGGTGGAATCTTCGGCCAACCCGGCACTCAAGCGGCCCATCGATCCGGTACCCGACAAAAAGGCCGTCAACATCAAAGAGGCGGTCAATATCATCAAGATGTTCGAGCAAGCCGAATCCGCCGGCGCTGCTGCCGCCAAGGCTGCCGCACCCGAAATCGAAACGAACTATACGGATGCGAAAACCGCCGCCAGCCAGGCGGTCGTAGAGGAAACCGCCCCTGCCACCATAAGCGGAGGGCAGGAAACTGCAACACCTGCGGCGGATGCGGCACCAACAGCGCCTGCGCCGGATGCGGTGAAAGCAGCGCCTGTAGTGGAAGCGGTGCCCGCGGCAAAGGCGACTCAAACGCCCCCTTCGCAGGCAAAGCCGCATACCGATGTGAAGCATTCGATGCATTCCGAGAAGACGCATTCGCTGCTGGAGGAGATGGTTCGGCACTTAAAGAATATGCAGCGGGGCGAAATGTTCGAGGATTTCAGGACGACGAAGATG
>DAOVVQ010000141.1 GCA_030637065.1 Planctomycetota bacterium | reverse complement strand
CGGAGTGTTGGCAAAAAACGTGAGAATATCGGCTGCCGTAGCGGCAGGGGGGCTAATGGCACGTGCAACCGAATGGGTAACAAGTTACCCATACTACGGGCTGTTCAATATCAAATATTAAAATGCAAAGATGTGGGATCCGCCTTCCACCTTCGCCAAGGCTACGGCGAGACAGGTTGGCGGATGCTATATTATGCTGGATTTGGCGCTTTCCCGGCTGCTTTCGCGGGAACGACAATTTAAGGACGAGTTAATGAAGAAGTGTGATTTATCGGTTAGCGTTGTCGTATCGCTTATTATATCAGCCGTTTTGTTTACATCCGCCGCCTTTGCCGCCGCTGATCGCCCCAATGTGGTCATTATTTACGGCGATGATGTCGGTATCGGTGATGTCGGCGCTTATGGGGCGAAGATGATCCCGACTCCGAATATTGACCGGCTGGCGAGGCAGGGCAGGCTGTTTACGGACGGTCATTGCGGGGCGTCGACTTGCACGCCTTCGCGATATTCGATGCTGACGGGCGAGTTTGCATTTCGCAAACAAGGGACCGGGATTCTGGCTGGCAATGCGAAGATGAGCATTTCGACCGACCAGTTTACTATCGCAAGCGTATTTGGCAGTGCCGGGTATCGCAGTGCTGTTATCGGAAAATGGCACCTGGGCCTTGGCGACGGGGATGTTGACTTCAACGGCGAGGTGAAACCGGGACCGCTCGAGATCGGTTTCGATCATTGCTTCCTCCTGCCCGCCACCAATGACCGCGTTCCGTGTGTCTATCTTGAAGATCATCGCGTAGTCAACCTCGACCCGGCGGACCCTATAACGGTAAGTTATAACAGCAAAAACCCTCTCACCGATACCTATCCCGACGGCGTTGCTACTCCCGAGGCGATGACCTACTACAAAAGCACCCACGGGCATAATCACTCGGTCATTAACGGGATCGGGCGGATCGGATATATGTCCGGCGGCAGGTCGGCGCTTTGGGATGACGAGACGATGGCCGATGTGCTCGTCGGGAAAGCGCGAAAATATATCACTGAAAACAGGAAAAGGCCCTTCTTCCTTTTCTTCTCCTCGCAGGATATCCACGTTCCCCGCGTTCCGAACCCGCGATTTCACGGCATGAGCAAATTGGGGTATCGCGGCGATGCGATGGTTCAACTCGACTGGACGACCGGTGAGATAATGAAGACACTCGAGGATAACGGCCTGACCGACAATACGATCGTGATTTTTACCAGCGACAACGGTCCGGTTTATGACGATGGCTACGAAGATGGTACGACCGTTCATACTTCGACCGAAGAGAGCGATCGCGGCCATGACGGTTCGGGCGTTTATCGCGGCGGCAAGTACCAGATCTACGAAGGCGGGACGCGTGTTCCGCTGATCGTTCGCTGGCCGGCTAAGGTCAAACCGGGACGAAGCGATGCATTGGTCAGCCAGGTTGATTTTCTTGCTTCGTTCGCCGCGATGCTCGATGTCGATCTGCCCAAGGGCGCCGGCCCGGACAGCAGAGACTACCTTTCGGCACTGCTTGGTAAGGACAAAAAGGGCAGCGAGTTCATCATCGAGCAGGCACGCTCAGCAGCGGCCCTTCGGCGGGGACAATGGAAATACATCCCTGACAAAATGTCAAAGTCCGCCAAAGATACGGCTGGCGGCGAACTGTACAACCTGAAAAGCGACCCAGGCGAGCAGAATAATGTCATCTCCGACCATCCGGAAGCAGCCTCCTCAATGGCTGCGATGCTGGAAAGGATCGTCGAAGGCGGCATGGCAAAGGCAAAAGGGAATCGATAGGATGAAGCAATTCGGGTATTCGCCGTTTTTTTTTGTGCTGGTTGCTCTTGTTGGCATAGCGGCGGACGGCGCGATCAAGGGCGGCATCAAAAACCCCAGGCCCAACGTGATCCTGATCATGACCGACGATCAGGGTTATGGCGATATGTCATGCCACGGCAATCCTTTCGTCAAAACGCCGGCCATCGACAAGCTCCACAGCGAGGCTGTTCGCTTTACTGATTTTCACGTCGATCCGATGTGTACGCCCACCCGGGCAGCGCTAATGACCGGGCGATATTCGACGCGGACCGGCGCGTGGCTTACGTATGGCAGCCGAAATCACCTTCGTCGCGACGAGATAACGATAGCGGACGTCTTTAAGGCCGGCGGATACAAAACAGCGATCTTTGGCAAGTGGCATCTCGGCGACAGCTACCCGTTTCGCCCGATGGATCGGGGTTTTGACGAATCCCTGATCCACGGCGGCGGCGTCATCGGCGAGGCACCGGATCACTGGGGGAACGATTACTACGACGATACCTATCTTAGAAACGGCAAACCCGAGGCTGTTAAAGGTTACTGCACGGACGTCTGGTTTGATGGGGCCATCGAGTTTATCACTGACGAACGCCATCGGCCCTTCTTCATCTACCTTGCCACCAACGCCCCGCACGGCCCGCGACATGTTCCCGCAGAGTATGTCGAGCCTTATCGCGATAACCCGGATATCCCCGAAGACCGGGCCCTCTTTTACGGCATGATCGCCAATATCGATGAAAATATCGCCCGCATTCGCGCTCACCTTGATGCCCTGGACCTTGCCGATAATACGATAGTCATCTTCCTGACCGACAATGGCGGCACCTCTGGCTCGCGTCAATCGCCGAAACTTTTGCCCGGCAAAAAAAGCTACACCATCAGTGGTTTCAACGCGGGTATGAGGGGCAATAAGACCTCTCCTTATGAAGGCGGCCACCGCGCTGCATGTTTCATCCATTGGCCCAGGGCCGGCTTTGATATGGGCCGCGACGTAGCTACTCTCTCAGCCCACTTTGACCTGATGCCGACGCTGATCGACCTGTGCGGATTAAAGACGCCGCACAATGCAGCCTTCGACGGTATGAGCCTGGCCGTGCTGTTTAGCAAAACATCCATTACATGGTTGGATCGAACGCTATTCGTGCATAATCAGGGGCGAAAAGGGGCTATAGATGTCTATGAGGGTCTTGTCGTCAAGTATAAGGATTATTGCGTAATGACTCAGCGGTGGCGGATGGTCGGCGAGGAACTCTACGATCACCGCAGGGATCCCGGACAGACCCGCGACGTGGCTGTCGAAAATCCCAATGTTGTCGAGCGTCTCTCAAAGGCCTATGAAAAATGGTGGGCGGATATAACCGAGCGATCACACGAGTTTACGCCGTTCGTTGTTAATCCCGCAAAACAGCAAACCGTTACTCTGACCTGCCAGAGCTGGCACGGCGACGCGGTACCTTACAACCAGCAGCATGTGCGAGCCGCACTGAAGAGTAACGGTTATTGGGTAATCGACGTCGAAGAGCCCGGCGATTACCGGATCGAGCTGCGTCGCTGGCCGCGTGAACTCGATCTGCCCATCCGCGATATCTGTGATAATAACCTTCCCAATACCGCTGACTATGATCATCTCAGCAAATTGCTCCAACTTCCCAGCGGGAGAATCGAGGCAAAAACCGCACGCCTGAGCGTGGGAGGATTTGATGCATCGAAAAGCATTGCGCCGAAAGACAAAGCGATTGTATTTAATGTCAGCCTGACCGGTGGTGAGCAGAGGTTGCAGGCATGGCTAACAACAGACGCTGGCGACGTCTATGGCGCCTACTACGTCTATATCAGCCCTTATGACGACAGCAACGCAGGGCGCCGCGTTTCCCATAAAGAGCAAAGCGCTGCAATGAAACGCCACAAGGTCGACGACAGTGAAAATGAATTCTACACCCGCTTCCGCTACGAGCCGGTCAAGGGTATCGGCTATGAGCCGGGCGTTAACCGGCGCGATCCAAGCACCATAATCAAAGTCGGCGACCTGTATTACGTCTGGTTCACTCACTGCACCGATCCGAAATACAAGTGGTTAAACGCCGACATCTGGTATGCCACCAGCGACGACGGTTACAACTGGACCGAGCGCGGACCTGCTGTTAATCGCGGCCCAAAAGGCTCATGGGACGACTTCAGCGTCTTTACAACAAACATACTCGTCGCCGAAGGCAGGTATTACCTCTGCTACCAGGCCCGCAGCTTCGATAGCGGGCGCAATGTCATAGGCATGGCAACAGCCGACTTGCCCGGCGGCCCATGGACCAAACTTGCCGAGCCGATACTAAGAACCACTCCCGACGGTAAGCTGAGCGATGAGCAAAGCGGCTACGCGAATTGGTCCAGATATGAAGATGAGGGCTCATGGGACAGCGGTGCCGTGCACGATCCCGGCATTCTTCCGCGTTTTGGCAAGTACTGGCTCTATTACAAAGGCCACCAGATTGGCGGTAAGATGGCTGCCGATTCCAAATGGGGCGTTGCGGTCTCCGACCGTCCGCAGGGCCCCTACGTCAAGTCGTTGCTTAATCCGATTACCAACAGCGGTCACGAAATTTGGGTCTGGCCGTGGAAATCCGGGATAGCGGCGATCGTCGATTGGGCCGGTCCGGAGAAGGATACGGTCCAGTATTCCGCCGATGGGGTGAACTTTGAAGTTGTTGCCTCTCTTGAAGACATCCCACCTGCCGGGGGAGCATATATTCCTGATAAGTTCGACGATCCCGATAACGGACGCGGCTTTACGTGGGGCCTTTGCCATTACGGCAGGACCGACTGGAACTTCCTGATACGGTTCGATTGTGATCTAAAGCAGGGCGAGAAGAAAAGACTTGAGTGGAAGTATTACCCCCACTACAGTACTGTACGCGACGTAATGGTCGACCCGGAACGGTTCGGCGTCCCGCGTCAGGTCCTGAAGGGAAAGAAAAAGTAATACGCACATGTATTCGAAATCAAATTCTAATCAAGAGGAACAAACAGCATGAATAAGTTAAGGCATTTAATCATGATAGCATCGGTTCTTGGGCTAAGTTCAGCATCAATGGGTATGAGCGCCTCGTATGAGCCCGACTGGGAGTCGCTTAAGAAGGCGCCGATCCCGGAATGGGTCAAGGATGCCAAGTTTGGTGTCTATACGCACTGGGGCGTCTATTCGGTGCCGGCCTTCGAGACGAATGTTTACGGCGGCGAGATGTATGCGCCGAAGGACCGCGACGAGCGGGGTATACGAAAATATCATGAGGAGAATTACGGTCCCATTACCGAGTTCGGCTATAAGGACTTTGTGCCGATGTTCACGGCGCCGAAGTTCGACGCAGCCGAATGGGTACACGTGATGGAAGACGCCGGCGCCAAGTTCGGCGGTATATGCCTGGTCCACCACGACGGTTTTTGCCTGTGGGACAGCGAATTTACCCGCTGGGATAGTAAGGACAAGGGGCCCAAACGCGACATTTACGGCGAGATCGCCGGTGAGATCCGCAAAACCGACCTTAAGCTGCTGGCGACATTCCACCACGGACGCACCTACGGCCATCACTTCAAATGGGCCAAATATTACACCGACGAGCAGCGAAAGGCCCTGGATATCTTCGACCCGCAATACGACGACCTCTACCGCAACCCGGACACCGTCAGCAAGGAAAAGTTCGGCACCGAATGGCACAACAAGATCAATGAGGTCATCGGCAAATATCAGCCCGACATAATCTGGTTCGACGGCCTGATGGGCTCGATCAAGAACGGCGTCGTTCGCGAAGACAGACTGCTGGATACCTTCGCCGATTATTACAACGACGGGACCGATTATGTTGACGATGTTGTTATCTGCAACAAGCTGCCATCCGGCAAAGTCTGGAATTTCCCGATGGGCTTTGGCCTTCGCTGCTACGAGAACGGACGCGATATGGAGCCGGATCCGCGCGGCTTCTGGCTGGTCGACCGTGCGATCAGCTACCCGTGGACCTACGTTAAGGGCAAGACGTACAATCTGACCTATCAGTATCACATCTCCAGCTTCGTCGACCTTGTCAGCCGCGGCGGTATCTTTCTTATCTCGCTGACGCCGAAGGGCGATGGCTCGATTCCCGACGGAGAAAAGTTCATCATGGCCAAGATCGGCGAATGGCTCAGGGTCAACGGTGAAGGCATCTACGGCACGCGACCGTGGAAGACCGTCGGCGAAGGGACGCCCGTTTCAGATATCCGCAAAGAGTACGACTCGGCCAAGGGCCCGAAGATCGGCTGGGATTACAAGGTTCTGGAAGAGACCGGCAGGGACGTTCGCTTTACGAAAAAGGGCAACACGCTCTACGCTTTCGTTATCGGCATGCCCGAGGGCAGGAGCATCGACGTAAAGTCGCTCGCCAGGGGTAATGTCGAAAAGTCCGGCAAGGGCATAAAAAAGATCACGATGCTCGGCTCCGATGCGAAGATCAAATGGCGTCAAACGGGCAAAGCCCTTACGCTGAACCTCCCGAAAAAACTGCCATGCGAGGTGGCCTACGGCTTTAAGATCGAAGTAAACGGCAAACTCGACGATGCCACGCTAAAGCAAACCGAAGACGGTGTCGAGCGGGTCGGCGATTTCCCGATATTCAACTCCGAACGATAACCCCTTCAGGGTATTTAAGGACGCGTGGTATTATTTACCCAGGGTGGCGCTTCGCTGACCCTGGGCTGAACTTAACAGCCCCTTCGGGGCAGGACTGCTTAATAGCACCTGCGTGGGCCAATTTGGCTTACTCGATCTTGAAGCTGTAGGCGTACTCGCAGGGTTTGTTTTTCGGCATTTGGATCTCAAGTCCTCTGCCCGTTCGCTTCCAGCTTATCTTCTCTTTTGTGCCGAGCATACTGACAGAGGTGATCCTGCCGGGGTAATATGCCGAATCCGCTTTTAAGCTCTTGACGACGATCCTGCCGTTTTCAGGCCATTTGAGGGTGATCGCATAGACCGTTTTGCCGTCCTTTGATTGCGTGAACCGGATGTCCTGCGGTGTAAAATCCTGGCGAAACTCCCAGCCGATAGTGATCTCGCCGTTCTTTTTCGTCTTATCTCTGGTAACCTTTGTCGGGCCCTCGCCGACGGTCTTGAACCGCCGCGTCGCATAGATCGCCTCGCCGTTGACGCGAAGCCACCTGCCGATCCCGCTCATGATCTCCTTTTCTTCATCGGGGATCGAGCCATCGCCCTTGGGCGTAAGCGACAGGAAAAATATCCCGCCGCGACTGACGACATCGATCAGGCTTCTGGTATGATACTCGGCGTTATCCCTCTCGTAATTCTTGCCTTCTTCGTATGCCCACGGATAGGCTATCGCCCGGTCGATCAGGAACCACGGCTGAACGTCCTCCTCCATCGACCGGCCATTTTCGTAACAGAGCAGCCCGAAATCATCGGGGAAATTAAACGTACCCGTATGCTTATTGCAGACCGTCACGTCCTTGCCCTTGCCCTCCATCAGATTATAGTAGTGAGCGAAAATATCCCTGGCATAAGATTCCGGCGGCGTATCGTTGGCCATCGGGCTGCCCAGACCGTCGAACCAGAGAAAGTCAGGCTCGTAATTATCGATGACCTCGATGACCTTATCCTTCCACTGCTGGGAAAATTCCTCCCTCGTCGAATGGCCATCGTGCCAGTAAAAGTCCTTGTACGCCGGGTCGAAGATGTCCAGCTTTTTTTTATCCTCCTCGGTCCAGTTGTCAAGTTTGTTGCCTATGCAAAAGCCATAAGTCCTGCCGTGATGGAAGGTTGCGGCAAGTTTGAGGTCCTGTTTTCGCACGGCCCTGGCGATCTCGCCATAAATATCGCGTTTGGGACCCATATTTTTCGAGTTCCAGCGATTGACCTTGCTGTCCCAGAGCAGGAAACCATCGTGATGAACCACGCAGATCCCGCCGAACTTCGCGCCGGCGTCGGCCATAACAAAAGCCCACTCGTCGGCATCGAACTTTGGGGCTGTGAACATCGGGATGAAATCCTTATAACCGAAATTCTCAGCAGGTCCGTATTTGGCGTTGATATGATCGAAGACCTCCGGTTTGTCCGAATTCTCCCTCTTATACATACTCCGAAGCGGCGCCCCAGCCCCACCTTTTGCAGGTATCGAATAAACCCCCCAATGCGTGTAGACTCCGAACTTGGCGTCCTTGACCCATTCGGGAATATCATTCTGCGAAAGCGACTCCCAATCGGCTGTGTAGGCAGGCCCCGAAGCGTTACCCGCCCCGCACGCATTCAGCAGCAAAACAAACACCATTAACGAAAATACGGCTGACTTCTTAAAAATAAATTGCATCTCGATCGCACTCCCAAAAAAAATCATTCACACCTTATACACTGGTTTCAAATCCGGGGAGTATTATACATTCCCGCGAGCTGTTTTGCAAATCCGCATCCGAATACTGGATACTGTCAACCAACTACTAATTGAGGTGGTTTCAATTCGTCGGGCTGGATACTGGATGTGTATTTATGCAGAGGGCAGGGTGACGTAGAATTTTGAGCCGGCTGCGGGTGTGGATTCGAGGTGGATGCCGCCGTTGTGGCGTTGGAGTATGCGTTTTACTATTGTCAGGCCCAGGCCCTGGCCTTTTATGCCGTCCTTGGGGCTTAGTCTGTGGAATAAGTCGAAGATATTGCCGTGGTGGCCATCTGCCATTCCGATTCCGTTGTCATGAACGCAGTAGACGCTCAAGTCGTCTTCGACCCGGCCTGATATGTGGATCTGACCTTTTCGGTCGGGGTGGAGGTATTTCAGGGCGTTGTCTATCAGGTTGGTGAAGACCTGGTCGATCTGTGTCCTGTCCGCTTTGCATGGGGGCAGCGTGCCGACGGTAAACGAGACGTCCTTTTGGCTGATCTGAAACTCCATGGCCTGGCGGACATCGTCCACCACCTTGTTCATATCGAGCGATTGAACATCTACCTGTGTAGAGCCGACGCGCGAGACCTGGAGGAGGCCGTCAAGAAGGCTCGCTATTTTAGCGGTACCCGCCTTGACATATTTTATTGATTCGGGGATATTGTCGTCCAGCAGCGACAGCAATTTTTGCTTCAGGTCGTCGTCGGTACTGTCATTGATCATCTGTCTTAGCTGCCCACATGTCTCAGCCAGTTCGCCACTGAAACCATCAATATTGACAAGCGGGGTACTCAAGTCGTGCGAGGCGACATAGACAATGCTCTGCAATTCCTTGTTCTTGGACTCGAGCGATTTAACGAGTTGGTTGCGTTCCTCCTCATTGGCCCTCAGTTGCTGGTTAGAGGCCTCGAGTTGTTGGCTTTTTGCCTGACTGTCCTCCTCGGCCTGCTTTCGGCCAAGGGCCATGGCATAAAGATCGGTCAAACGTTTGGTCACCTGAAGATCCCTGTCGGTATAGCCTCTGTCGGAATTGGCCAATGCTACCTGCCCGACCAGCGTGCCTGCGTGGATTGCGGGGATCGTCAGGAAATTATTCAACGGCACATGGCCCTGCGGAGTTTTGCCGTAAGTCGGGTGAGAGGGTGGCTCATTCGTATAGAACGGTTCGAGAGTATTTAGCGCGTGTCCCCACAGTTTCGGATAGAGGCCATCGGCACCGATGGGAAATCTGATCCGCAGTCCTTCGCCGGTGACCTGGCAGACTTTGCCCATCATTTCCGTCAGGTTTTCGCAGACCATATCTTTGGTATCAGTCTCGATGATGCCGACGTAGCCGTGTTCGCTTTGAGTCAACATCTTGGCGTAATCCAAAGTGACCTTCAGAATCTCCTTGAAAGAGATGGTTGGCGAGATCAGCTTGCTCGATAATTGCGACATCGCCTCGCTGACCGTCAACTGCCATATCAGCTCCTTGTTTGCCTGTGACAACTCGAAGGTACGCTGACTGACCGCCTTACGAAGGCGAAGGTTGAAGACAAGCAAAATAATAACGCTCACGGCAGCCAGCACGAGAGTGGCGGCTATAACCGCGATCGTCCATTTGGCCCACGTATAATCCGGCGTTGGACTCGGGTCGTAAAGAAAGCCTTCGAGCGAATAATCCGGATCGAGTATGCCCTGGCTGACAAACGTAT
>DAOVVQ010000307.1 GCA_030637065.1 Planctomycetota bacterium | reverse complement strand
GGAAATACTAGTATCGTGAGAAAGACGGGTATCGTGAAAAAGCCGCTCGCCGAGCGCGACCTTCTCTTCATTTGCGATGACAACCACCTGAATTGGCTGAATGGGCTCGTTTACTGGCTGAATATCGTCTTGGGAATAATAAACGCTGGGGGAGCTTACAGCCTGTGACTGCGACGGCATAACTCCCCTTTCTGTGGATATACTCCAAACGAACCAGCCGCCAGTAGTCAACATCGCGACTACGAGTATTGAAAAACTCAGGCGTTTTTTCATAGCATTAGCCTTTCGAACAATTGAATCGTCCGAATCCGTCGTCCGTCAAACCGCTTAATAGCCCACCCCGTATGGGCTTACACGGCTCATCAATTACAATGAAGTTTATGCAGATATCTTGTTAAGATATCGGCAGAAAATATCGCTCCGGGTCCTCAATTCCTCAGTTTCTCGACTCCCAGAGCCCCTTTCCAGTCCTCTTGGCCTCCCTTGGCCTCCATCCGGCCCCATTTGTACAGGATTTGTCGGGGACCAGCATCTATTCCTTTAAGGCATCCAGCTTTTCCGTTGCTTCGTGGAATTGGTTTTGGGCCTTTTCCAGGTATGCGTACACCTCGTCGATATATCCGTCGGCTGAGGCGGACCAGACGCGGTTGAGGTATCGCTCGCCGGCGGCGAAATAGCTCATGATATCGCCATACGCCTGCAAACCGTGGACATGGGCGATGCACTCTCTGGCCTCGACGAACCGGGTTATCTCGTCGGGGAAAAGCTCGTCGATCCGGTGCCGCACGTCATAGGTATTGATAGATTCCTTTTCGGCATTAAGTTTCGCGGCATTTTGCGCGATCGCAGCGAGGCTCTGGCGCAGATCGGCCATGCCAGCACCCAGTTTTTCGCCGCTTTTCTTGTTCGCACGCGTCGTTAAGTAAACCAGCGTCACTCCTGCGGAGCCTGCGGCCATAGCGCAGGCGAACCAGCCCCACCAGACGTCGGTCTCATCGACAACCGCCGTCAGCGAGCCGCCCAAAAAGGCGATCGTAATCAGTAAATATCCCAAAGCCTTCATAATACGCATACCATCCGATCAGCCGCCAAATACGGCCCTTAACGCGAAACCAACGCCGACGAGCGCTTCACCAACGATAAATCCCGTTGCTACGGGGATGCCGACCTCATCGCTGAAGGCCCGGCCCATTTTCCAGTCCGACGCGATCCGCAGCACAGTGCCAATGGTGTACGTCAGCACGATATTAAACGGGAGGTAGAAGCCAAGGCCGACGAGGATACCCAGCCCCCCTACCCCGCTGGCACTTAGCATTGCCCCCAGGCCCGCTCCGGCGAGGTACTTCTGCAAAGGCACGTCGCCGCCTAATATGCTCTCCATCACGCCGGCTAAGGCCTGTGCCTGCGGTGCCGGCAGTTTCGCGCTGCCGAGTCCGTGGGCCTTGTGCAGGACAAAGATCAGGGCCATAACGACGATCGGCCCCAGCCAGGTTGCCATGAACTGGCCTATCTGCTGCTTTTTGGGCGAGGCGCCCACCAGGTAGCCGGTTTTAAGGTCCATCATCAGGTCCGTAGCCTGCGACATTGCCACGCAGGCTGCGGCGCCTACCATTATCGATGCTACGATCGCGGGTCCATCGCCGAGTCCGCTGGCTATCACTACCAAAATGGTCACCGCGATAAGCGTCATGCCGCTCAGAGGCGACCAGTTCGTCCGTCCGATGCACTCCGACAGAATCACCCCGGCGATCCACACCCACAGCGTACCGACGATCGCCATTATGCCGCCGCGAACGATACCCATTTCTTTAACGGACATCACCGCCACCACGAACAGCAGGACCGTTGCCCCGGCTATACCGATGTAGAGCAGCTTGATCGGCATCTCGTCCTGCGAATGGGCGGTCTTGAGTTTGGCGGCGGACTGCATGCTCTTTATCGCGCTGATCATCAGGGGAAGTGCAAGGACGATCCCGGTTATCGCCCCGCCAATGAGCATCCCGATTCCCACCGGCCTGAAAAGCGTCACGCGAAGGTGCTCGGGCAGGGCCATCGAGCCAATGGCTTCGGCTGAGGGCAAAAGGTCCATGGCGCTCAATATCGGCGCCAGGATCCAGTAGCAGGCAAAACCGCCGACAATGAACGAAATTCCGCCCTTACCGGCGATAAAGCCGACTCCGACTGTCAGCAGCGAAATGTACCAGATGCCGTTGGTATACTCGGGCAGACCGATCAGCGTGCCCAAGTCGTAATTTTCCAGGCCGATCCACTGCGTGCCAAAATGGACAATTCCGCTCGCCGCTATCCCGATCAGCAGCAGGATCGCCTTTCGGATTCCGGCCCCGGGTGATTTGAGGATCGTTGCGACCGCCACGCCGCCGGGATAGGTCAGCCGCTCGAAATCGATCATCTGCTTTCTGAGCGGGATGATGAAGGCTATGCCCAAAATGCCGCCCGCGATACAGGCGAAGACCATCAGGACCGCATTAAACTCGGTGTGGCCGAGGATAAACAGTGCGGGGACGGTAAACATCAGGCCGGAGGAGGCACCGTTGACGGCACTGGCGATGGTCTGGTTGATATTATTTTCGATGATGCTGCTTCGGCCCATCAGACCCCGCAGGATGCCAAAGCCTAAGATAGCCGCCAGTTCCGATCCTTCGATCGAAAAGCCCAGGATCAGGGCGGCATAGCCGATACTGACGGCAATCAATGTCCCGAGGCCGTAGCCAACCATTACAGCTGTCAGCGTCAGCTCGGGATATGGTCCCCTGCGAATAATTCGTTGTCTGGTCTCTTCGTCAGCCACAAAAATCCTTTCTGCCCGGCCCAAAGCCGCCCGGGTCCGCCAAATCATAACCGACCGGAGCCGGGATTTCACGAACTCTTTTGGATTTAATACCGAGCCGAGCAAGCGAAAAAACGCAAACGGCAAACGGACTCGTAAAGTTCAAAATCCTGCCCCCATGGGGGCACCCTCAGGAACTACTTGTCATGGGGCAACTGTTATGATAAAAGGGAAGAAATAACTGTCGTTGGAAGGAAATTATGCTTGACGCTGGACAGCTGTATTGGAGCTGAAGTAACGAATCATAATGTTTCCATCTCTGTTGCCGCCGAAAAAGAATTTTTTGCAAAACGTGATGGAACGGGCAATGGTCGATGACCCAGGAGGAATTAAATGAAACCGAGCAAAAAACTAAAAATCATTTCAGTAGCTTTCGCTCTTTGTATCCTGAGCTCAGCTGCGCAGACATCAGAAAAACCGAACATCCTTTTCATTGCAATTGATGACATGAACGACTGGACCGGTTTTTTGGGCGGGCATCCAGCGGCGAAGACGCCGAATATGGATCGTTTGGCGGAGAAGGGCGTCAATTTCAGCAACGCCCACTGTCCCGCGCCCGGATGTTCTCCGAGCCGTAATGCGCTGCTTTTCGGTGCGGAGCCGTTTAATACGGGGCTCTATGCGTTTTATAGTTCAGCGGTATTTGATGAAGAGTGTCTTGACCGCCCGTCGGTAGCGGAGTTTTTCAAACAGAACGGCTACAACACGTATGCCTCCGGAAAAATTCACCACGCACGACCCCGTACGGAAGCGGAGTGGACGGAGTATCACGAGAAAAAGAAAGGCAGCTCCTATGACGGACCCCGGTTTGACGATGAAGAGGGGTATATTCAGGGAAATCAATCAAAGATGCGTTTTTCGCCATCGCTCTATCCGATGGAGGATCATCCGGATTATCAGTTTGCTCAATTCGGGGTCGATGTGTTGAAGCGTGAACATGACAAGCCGTTTTTCCTCGCTGTTGGACTTGTGAAGCCCGAAGGGACTCGAACCCTCAACCTTCGGATCGACAGTCCGAAACTGGGGTTTGTAAAGTATTGTGAAATAAAGACTTATGACTGCTAACAAAGGACTTATGACATGGTGGGAAACCCGTAGGAGCGCCGCTGGAGCGCCAGAGGCGCGAGCTTGGCACGCAGTTTGGCGCGCGCCTGGGTTTTCAAAATGGCGAGACTGATCCATTCATTGGTAATTGCAAATATAACACTTCTTAGAAGCGCCTCAAAAGTCATCCCATACCCCGAGTTGCCCTCCCAGCCTGTCCGAAAAACAGACAGCAGTTCCAGACCTGTGCCGGTACGATCCATCAGGTCTCCTAATACAGACCTTCTACGCTCGCTCCTTAATCAAAACTGATTGTAGTTTTTCTGGTTATGCAGCCCTCCCCTGCTGGATCAATATTGCACTGGTCCGATG
>DAOVVQ010000194.1 GCA_030637065.1 Planctomycetota bacterium | reverse complement strand
GGGATATGTGATGTCGACCCGATCCGGTATGATCTGCTGTTCGAGCGGTTCATGGACCCCGACCGCGACGAGATGCCTGATATCGATATCGACATCTGTCAGGATAATCGCGGCAGGATTTTGGAATATGTCCGGCAGAAGTACGGTCATATCGCCCAGGTGATCACCTTCGGGACGATGAAGGCCCGTGCGGTGATACGCGATGTCTGCCGGGTGCTGGGTGTGAGCCTCCAGGAGGCGGACCGGCTGGCGAAGCTGATCCCGACGGACCTGAAGATAACCCTCGATAAGGCCCTGAAGGCCGAGCCGGAGCTTAAGAAATCCTACGACGAGAACGAAGCGATCCGCAATGTGATCGATATCGGCAGGAAACTCGAGGGCCTGACCCGGCACGCCTCGACCCATGCCTGCGGTGTGGTGATAGCCGACGAACCGCTGACGAATTTTCTGCCGCTCTATAAGGCCAGCGGTTCCGACGACATAATCACGCAGTTCGAAGGGCCCATGGTCGAAAAGGTCGGGTTGCTGAAGATGGACTTTCTCGGTCTAAAGACCCTCAGCGTGATTGAACGTGCGATAGCTCTGGTCGAGGATATCCACGGCAAGAAGATCGATATCGAGGCTATTGACCTTACCGACCCGAAGGTTCTGGGGCTCTTTGGCACCGGAAAGACCAAGGGTGTTTTCCAGTTCGAGTCCGGCGGGATGCAGGATCTGCTGATGAAGCTAAAGCCCGACCGGTTCGAGGACCTCATCGCCGCCAACGCCCTGTACCGGCCCGGGCCGATGCAGCTCATACCGGACTTTATTGCCCGCAAGCACGGAGCGAAATGGGAGGTTCCGCATTCTATTATGGCTGAGGTTCTCGCCGAGACCTTCGGCATTATGGTCTATCAGGAACAGGTGATGCGGATATGCAACCGGCTGGGCGATATCCCGCTGCGAGAGGCCTACACGCTGATCAAGGCCATCGGCAAGAAGAAGCTCAAGGTCATAGCCAGGGCCAAGGAGCAGTTTGTCGCCGGTTGTGTGGAGAAGGGTATCAAAGAGAGAGACGCAGGCGACCTGTTCGACCTGATCAAGAAGTTTGCCGGTTACGGTTTTAACAAGAGCCATGCGACGCGGTATTCGTTTATCGCTTATCAGACGGCGTATCTCAAGGCGTATTATCCGGTCGAGTTCATGGCGGCGCTGCTGACCTATGAAATGGGCAATACGGACAAGATCGTCGACTATATCGGCGAGAGCAAGGCGATGGGCATCGAGGTTTTGGGCCCGGATGTCAACGAGAGTTTTTCCAGTTTCACGGTCGTCTACGGCCAGGAGCACGGCAAGGACGCCCGGATAATCCGGTTTGGCCTTGCTGCGGTCAAGGGGGTTGGCGAAAAGGCCGTCGAGCAGGTGATCGCCGCGCGCGAGCAGGTGGGCAGGTTCCGGAGTTTGTACCATTTCTGCGAGAATGTCGATCTGCGGGCGGCCAATAAGCAGGTGCTCGAGGCCCTGATCAAGGCTGGGGCGTTCGATAATACCGGGGCCGTTGACAACATGGGCGGCAGCCGGGCACAGATGATAGCGGGTCTGGAAAAGGCAATGCAGGCTGGCTCGCAGGCCCAGGCCGACGCCCTCAGCGGGCAGATGAATCTCTTCGGCGGCGGAGGCGACGATGACTTTGAAAAGGATAACGAGAGCCTGCCGAATGTCGCGCCCTGGCCGGAGATGCAGATGCTCACCTTCGAGAAGGATGTGTTGGGCTTTTATGTCACCAGTAATCCCTTGAGTAAACATGCCGACCAGATAAGCGTCTATTCGACCGCGGATACGAGCAAGCTGGGCGAAAAAAGGGAAGGCAATGAGGTGATCCTCGGTGGTATGGTTACCAGGATCCGCAATATTGTCACGAAAAACGGCAGAAACGCCGGGGCCAAAATGGCTGTGTTCGTACTGGAAGACCTCCAGGGCAGTTGCGAGGTCGTTTTGTTTCCCAAGACGCTGGAAAAGTACAGCGATCTTGTGCAGGCGGACAACATTATCTTCGTCCGCGGCAAGGTCGACTGCAAACGGCAAACGCCGAATATACTCTGCGATGAACTGATAGCGCTGGACGATGTTACCGACAAATTGGCTGCACAGGTGTGGGTCAAATTGGGGCTCGAAGATGTCACCGAGGAAAGGATATCGCGTATCCGCTCGCTCTGCGAGTCGCATCGGGGCAAGAGCCCGCTCTGCGTTACGCTCAGGGCAAAAGGCGGCTACCGGATCTCGGCGGTTGCGGATAAGAAGCTGAACGTAAGGCCCGATGTCGACTTCTGCCGGAAGCTCGAGGCTGTAGTCGGGGCCGGCAATGTTGAGCTAAAGAGCCAGTGAAGATAGGGACGAATCCGGGGGGATGCTTGTTTTTTCAGAGGTCCGCGTTTGTCGCGGACGAATTCAGATAAGGAGCGATTGTTGCCGGATATATTTGATATTATCAGAAAAAGATGGCCCGAGGTTGTTTTGATCGTTGTCTTTCAGACGGGGCTGATCCTTCTGGGCACGCAGCTCATGGAGCGGTTTAGCGGTCCTGTCGATAGCTCCGGTATGCCTGCGGGCCCACAGATGTCCGAGGGTGGGGCCGTTGTGTTAGGTTTGGGGACGGGCGTGTTTCTTGTTGTCAGTCAGATGCTTTTTTTGGGTTTTCTGGCCACCGCGCACAGCCGGGGATGCGAACCGCAACAGCCGGCTTACCTGATGAAGGTCGGCAGGTATTACTTCTGGCGGATATTCCGGTTTGAGTTTGTCTATCAGGCGGCGATGGCGGTCGTCTTTACCATGATCTCTGAGGCCCTGAACACCAGATTCTTTAATGTCGAGGACACACGCGACTTTCCGATATGGGTTACTCCAGTCATAACCTTTGCAGCATTGGCGATCTTTGCCAAGCCCGGGCTTTTGACGCCGGCGATAATGATCGCTCAGGACCGCATGGGCTTCGAGGCCTTTTCAACTCTGGGGCGATACCGGCTCCTCGGTGCAGTAAATCTGGTGCGATTATTATTTATTTGCTTTGCGGGCCAATCTTTGTTTTTATTGGGCCAAAATGCTACCGCCAGCGGCAGTTTCAGCCATACGCTCCTGGTAGCAGCCAGCGCGGTAGCGACAAGCATATTTAGCATCGTACTGCTGCTGATGGCCCTGAGGTACGTAACGAGCCAATTTCCAACAGAAGTAACCAAGAACACGGAAGAAGAAGCCGAAATTGAACGATAAATTTTCAGGCAGGTTTATAGTTTTGGACGGCCCTGACGGGTGCGGAAAGAGTACGCAGACGGATCGGCTTTGTCGCTGGCTCGAGGGGCAGGGGGCGAGCGCGGCGACGTTTCGCGATCCCGGTGCGACGGCGGTGGGCGAAAAGATCAGAAAAATCCTGCTGGATCCGGTTCATGAATCTATGGGGGCTGATGTGGAGGTTTTGCTCTATATGGCCGCCCGGGCTCAGCTTTGGAAGGAAAAGATCGCTCCGGCTCTGGAAAGGGGCGAATGCGTGGTGATGGACCGCTGGATATCGAGTACGTGTGCGTATCAGGGCTGTGCGGGCGGGTTTGGAGTCGAAAAGGTGATACGGTTAGGCGGCGACTGCCTTGAGCGTGTTTGGCCGGATATTACAATTATCCTCGACGTTGACCCGGATACAGCAAAGGGCCGGATGGACCGTGAGCTTGACCGGATGGAGCAAAAGGGAGCTGATTACCACCGCAGGGTCCGGGAGGGTTTTCTTGAACTTGCCGAGACCGTTGACCGCGTGGTGAAAGTCGACGCAGCCGACTCCATCGAGGCTGTGCATGAAAATATTGTTTCGATAGTGGCTGGGCTTATCGGCAGCGAGGGGCGAAAATGAGCTTAAAGGCGGTTTACTGTCAGGACAAGGCTATTGGCGCTTTGCAGGTTGCATTTGCCGCTGGCAAGCTGGCGCATGCCTATATTTTTGCCGGTCCGGACGGTGTGGGCAGGTTCCTCACGGCTCGGCAGTGGGCCAAGGTTCTTTTGTGCCATAACCGCATCGAAAGCAAAGGGCCCAGGCCAACTCTCGAAACGCCTGGAGCCTCGCTGTTTGTTGACAGTTGCGGGAAATGCCCATCCTGCGAGGTCTTCGAGGGCGACGGGCATCCGGATTTTAAGCATGTATATAAAGAGCTGCTGCCGTTTACGCGTGAAGGCAAGAATAAGAAGCCGCCGGTGCAACTGCCCAAGCCGGTCATTGACGAGTTCCTGATCGAGAAGGTCGCCTCCCGCCCGGTAATGAGCGATTGTGCCGTTTATGTCGTCAGCGAGGCGGAAAAACTCAATAATTCTTCGCAAAACGCCCTTCTGAAGGTGCTGGAAGAGCCGCCGAAGCACTGCTATATAATCCTGCTCTGCAGCCGCCTGGAGAACTTCCTGCCAACGACGCTTTCGCGGTGCCAGATAGTTCGTTTCGGCCCGGTCGACCAGGAGCGGATCGCCGCCAGGCTGATGGAGATGGAAATTGGCCCCAAAGAGGCGACATACTGGGCTCGATTCAGCGAGGGCAGTATCGGCTCTGCCATTGCGTGGGCACAGCTCCAGTTGGAAGGGCAAAGCTGTTTCGAGATCAAGACGGAATTGGTCCGCAGGATCAGTGAACTGCGGCTTACCGATTGCGTAGAATTTGCCGTGTGGATCGTCGCTGCGGTCAAACAGATAAGCGATCCCTGGATGGCGTCTGTGTCTGATACCAGCAAGAAGGACATCACCCGGCGGGTGCAAAAGGGCCTTATTCGCATGATAATCGCCGCTCTTAGCGATGCTATGCGGCTAAAGATAGCCGAGGGCGGCGGTCCGGAATGCGTAATCGTCAACAGCGACCAGATGCCGCAGATCAGTAAACTGGCGGCTGGTTTTAGCGCTACCCAGCTTGCCGACAGGATCGAAAAGGCCTATGAAAACATCCACTGGGTTGACGCCAATGTTAACGAAAAGCTGCTTTTTGAGGAATTATTGTTAAATTTCGCCGGTTCTGCTATGATAACCGCTTAGCTGTCGTGTGCAGGACGGACAGCAACAAACTTTACAATAAATGAAAGCCAAGATATTCAGATGTCGCAAAGTGATAGTACAAAGCCCAAGGGGCAAAGAAGTAAGAAGCTTATGCTGGTCCGTTACGGACAGATGGGCGGTCTGGGTTGGTTCGAGCATAGTGAGCACGAAATCCCCAGGACCGAGACGCGGGTGGTGATAAAGACCGAGCGGGGGCTCGAACTTGGCGATGTGGTCGGGCTGTTTAACTATCGCGGCGGGCAGTTCAGGAGTTCGCCCGAGCAGGTCGATGCCTATCTGGACACAAAGGGCAAGGATTATCCGCTGACCAGCGGTGGGACATTCGTCCGTTTTGCCACCAGGGAAGACGTGCGGGAGGAAAAGCATCTCCAGATATCGGCGCAGGACGAGCTTAAGTGTGCAGAGAAATTCGTTGAAGATATGCAATTGCCTATGAAGCTGATATCGATAGAGCATCTCTTTGGCGGCGAACGCATTATAATCTATTTCAGCAGTGCCGGCAGGGTTGATTTTCGAGAACTGGTTAAGCGGCTTGCGCGGGAATATCGCACGCGGATCGAGCTTCGTCAGATCGGCTCGCGCGACGAGGCTCGCATGATGAGCGATTATGAAAGTTGCGGACAGGAGTGCTGTTGTCGAAGGTTTCTCAAGGTGCTCGAACCGGTGAATATGCGGATGGCCAAGCTGCAAAAGGCGACGCTGGACCCGTCGAAGATCTCCGGGCACTGCGGCAGGCTCAAATGCTGTCTGCGGTATGAAGACCAGACGTATCAGGAACTCAAGAAGAAGCTGCCCAGGAAGAACGCCCTCGTCAAGACCTCCAGCGGACAAGGCAAGGTGCTCAATTCCCAGATACTGACGCAATTGGTCGTGGTCGGATTCGAATCAGGGAAACGAGAAGCCTTCGGTGTCGACGAGATCGAGATACTTCCTCCGGGCACTATCCCCCCTCAGGGCAAGGGACAGCCTGACAGGCGCCCGAATTCGGCGGACAAGCCGTCAGGCGGCGGCCGTAATCAGGGCGGACGTAATCAAGGCGGTCGCGGCGGCCGACGCCGACCGGATAAGGGTGAGGCTGAATCAGGCGATAAGGCGACAGCTCCAAAAAATGCAAGTCGCAACCGATCCCGTAACAGGGGCCCGAATAAAAGAAGATCGCAGGGTCAAACAGACCGGCCCGCAGGCGATAACAAGGATGCAGACAACAAGGGCGATGCCAACAATGACGCAGGTGGCGGCAATGGTGCTGCTAACACTGGCGCAGGCGGCGGCAATGGTAGTGCGGGTGCGGGCGGTAATGAAAACGTCGGCGGTGGCGGTAATGGTGCTGCTAACACCGGCGCAGGCGGTAGTGAAAACGCCGGCGCAGGTGGCAATGGTGGTGCAGATGCCAGTAATAATGGTGGCGGCGGCGACAGGCAGGACAACGCCAGCGGTAATCAGGGTGAAGATAAACAGAAGGATTAACGTTAACTAAGGATGGATTGATGGCACGCAAGATCGTTGTTACCTCTGCATTGCCCTATGCCAACGGGCCTATACACATCGGGCACCTCGTCGAGTATCTGCAAACGGATATCTGGGTGCGGTTTCAAAAGCTCTGCGGCAATGAATGCCTCTACTTCTGTGCCGACGACACGCACGGCACGCCGATCATGATACGGGCCAGGGACGAAGGCATCGAGCCGGAAGAGTTGATCAAGCGGGTTGGCGAGGAGCACGTTCGGGATTTTGACGGATTTGGCATCGAGTTCGATAATTATTATTCCACGCACTCCGAAGAGAACCGGCACTTCAGCGAGCTGTTGTACCAGTGTGCAGTCGAAAACGGCTCGATCGCCAAGAAGAACATCGAGCAGGCCTATTGTGCCAAGTGCGATATGTGGCTGCCCGACCGTTATATTCGCGGAACATGTCCGCGGTGCGGGGCTGAGAATCAATACGGCGATGCCTGCGATGCCTGCGGAGGAACTCATCAGCCGACCGAACTGATTAAGCCCGTCTGCGCCAATTGCGGTGCCGAGCCGGTCAGACGTCAAAGTATTCACTACTTTTTCAAGCTGAACGATTACGGCGACCGGCTTAAAGAACTTATAAAAGGCGGACACGTTCAAAAGTCGGTGCTTAATAAATTAGACGAATGGTTTAAGACCGGGTTGAAGGACTGGGACATTTCGCGGGATGGACCTTATTTCGGATTCAAGATACCGGGTGAAGATAACAAATTTTTCTACGTCTGGCTGGACGCCCCCATCGGCTATATGGCTTCG
>DAOVVQ010000013.1 GCA_030637065.1 Planctomycetota bacterium | reverse complement strand
CGTAAGCGGCCTGTTCGGTTTGGCGCTGGTGATCGCCTTATGCTTTAGCCCTGGGGCATCGGCATCCGCCGGATTAGGAGGATGGGGCGGGTTAGGCGGGGCCGTTGTTTTGTGTTTGGCCTTCCCGGTCTGCTTTTCCTTCTGCAACTTCTTAAGCTCCTTAAGCCAGCCCTTGAGCATAGCCAACTCATCCCGCCAGTGCGGCGGGGCGCTGCGTCCCATCATCAGATCATCGGCGTAAACATCACCCGCTGACTCGACGATTTTTTCATAAGCATCTATCGCCTTACTCTCGTGACGGATCGCCCGGTTAAGAGCGGCCATATCGCCCGTCTGCTCATACAGCAGGTAGTTGATCCCGGCTGGGATTCTTTGGCCGTGATACAACGCAAGATAGGCAAGGATCCTCATATCCACCATAGTCGAGTCGAATTCCTTATTTCGATCGTCGCCGATGCGTCTTTCAGCTTCCTCTGCGAGCCTTAAAATATCCGCCGACGTCTGCTCAAACCACTTACTCGTCTGCTGGGGCCATGTCTTCGGCGATTCTTTGCCCTCTAATAGAAACCCGGCTGCCTCATCCATACCCAAAAAAGTCTGAATATCGCTCGGTCTGGTCTTTGCATATTGTTCGAGCCTGCCGCCGCTTTGCTTCTCGGGAAATCCGCTCATAGTCGGAAACTGCGTCATCGCATACGCGATTATCCGCGGCAGAACTTCACTGGCCCGATGGACCGCCTTCTGCACGTAAGGGCCCGCCTTGTCGCCGAATCGCCGCTTGAACTGCTCTTGCCATATCTCCGACGACGTCTGCGGATTGTAGCTTACCCGCCCGAAAACCTGCAAAAAATGCCAGTAACGCTCGAATTCATAGTCATAATACTGATAAGGCTTGCCCATCAGGTCAAAGGGTTTTTCCTTCGGATGCATCGCCATCTTCGTCGCCAGCATTGGCTTTATCTCAAAACCCTGGCCGCCGTAGAGGTGCGTGCTCTCGGTAAATGTCCGCACATATTCCGGGTCGCCCCACAACAGAAACTTCGCTGTCCCGCCATTCCAGACCTTCCAGTGCATCTCATATTCCTTTGGATACTTTAAGAGGTCCGCGTATTGATGACGCCGGTCGTGCTGGTTGCGGCGGTTGATATGGCCGGGATGAAACGGCATACCCAACTGCTCGGCCCAGTACTTCGTCGTGATCCGAAACCTGATACCGGAATCGACCGCTTTTTGTATAACCGAATCGGGAAGGCCCTTGGCCCGAAGATACACGCCTATATCGCGGTCGGAATTCTTGATCGTCTCGAATACGCCGCCCCAGAAATCAAGCAGCACCTGCTCATCCCTCGACAGGCCCGACTCCCAGTGCATCCTGAACTGCAAAGCGTCCAGCTCGGGAACGACCTTGAGGAGCTTCGACAGTGCAGCCTCGGTATAGCTGATGACGTTGTCCTCGTCGATACCGACCGGCAGCTTATACTCGCTGTTATGACGGGGCAGATGGTCCCAGATGCCCAATGTAAAATTCATCCCCCGCTCGTGGGTCATATCGATGATCCTGTTGAGGGCATTTAGATTCCGCCGCTGCTGCTGCTTCGTCAGGTCCTCGAACTTGATCTGGGGAAAGCCCTCCACATCGAAAAAATATGGATACGAAGGCGCAAGCCACGTCGCCGGGCTGTAACCTAAGATAAACACAAAGCTGTTGAACCTGTTCTCAGCCAACATATCGAGATAGCGGGCCCAATACTCCTCATCGTAGAGAAAGCTCTCGACATATTCCCGGTGCATCGTATATGTCGCCAGTGCCCGCTCGGGGGCATCCGGCTGTTCCATGATATTGCGGACCCTGCCAAAGGGCATATCATCATCCTGCGCCCAGCCGACCCGATCGGCGACATCCAGCTCGGCGTACATCAGCCCCCGGTCGTCCGTACCGCTGATAAGCAAAATGTCTGTGCTGCCTTCCTTGAGCCGGGATATCACCAGCGCCTCCGGGCTGTCGGGAAGTTCGATCCTGTGTTCCTTCAATAGCGCCGTCGCTACGCCGCCGCTGGAGGCTACCCCTGTTACCACCTTAATCCTGCCGCTGGCATTTTCGAGCGAGCCGGTGTGCTCGATGGTAATGCCTTTTTTATCCAATGCCTGCATGATCTTCCTGAGCCCGTGCTGCGCACCTAAGCCGGGCGGCTGGTCTGTTATGATCGACACTGTCAGCCCAAAAACCGATCCTTCCCCGCCAATAACAACCGCAAGAAGCATTAATACCGCCGTCAATCTGATCTTCATTTTCCTGCTCCCGTAAGAAAGTAGTATTCCGTCAATAATCAGCCTCGTAGGATGGGTAACTTGTTACCCATGCGGTTCCGCAAGGCCAACCTCGACAGCTCTGGGGCTGTTGCCGCAGGCGAATTCGAAGCTGAAATTGAAAAGCCCATCCGGGTTGTACCTGCTGTCGCGAAAATCGTCCTCCGCTGGCAGCGTACGAAACCAGCCGCCCTTGCCCGTCGCATCCGGCGCTAACAACAGTTCAAGCTCATAATAATACTTCGTATCGGATCTGAGCCCCTCGAGCTCAACCCAGCCGGTATTATCCCGATCAAGCGAAGTTACTATCTCCACGCGATCCCACTCGTCATCTCCGGCATGTCCGTAAACAACATTAAACCGCCCCGGCTTAGACGACCGGGCCCATATCCGGGCACCATCGGCCCTGAGTCCGCCGACGATCGGACCATGCGTTATCGTAAGACCCTGTGACCCGGCCCGCTGAGCCCCAGCCGACCTCGCCCCGAACCCGGATCCGCTGTTGCGCCCGGCTGCGATCAGAGTCGAGCCAACAAAGAATATGCAAAAGACCGCGATAATCGCCGTTTTCACGTGAACTTTCATCCCAGCCGCCCCTGCCCGTTCGATCCGAGAATTACCCATTCGATCTGCCCTCTATTGCCGATGCCCCAGTGTCCAGGATTCCAGATTCCTAACTAAATGCCCGTTATTGCGGAAAGAAACCAACATATACACCCTTTCCACCCAAAACACAAGCCGAATATGGCTGGGCACGTTAAGGTAATCGAAAGGAACATAGCCCAAATGAAAAAATGGCAGGCTGGGGGGATAAAAACTCTGCCGCCCGCCAATGCACATTTGCCCATCGCGATGGGTGGGACCAATGTGCATTCGCCCATCGGTTTGCTGCGCAAACGCGCTGCCACCCAAGTGTGTAGCGCGTCTTCAGTTGCTATCATTTGCCGGCGGTTACTGTGATTGTTGATGATCGCAGGCCTTTTGATCTGGCTGTTACGCGGATCTGGCCGGGGCTTTGTGTTGATTGTATTATTGCCAGGCACATTCCCGCGAAGGCCTTGCGGCTGTTGGTTTGGTAGCTTGCGTGGTCGATCGAGTCGCCGTTATCTACGCCGATTATTCTGCCTGGACCGGTGATGTCGAATGTGACTTCATTTACGGCTGTCGGGACGAACCGGCCCTTGTCGTCAAGTATCCGAACCTCCAGGTGGAACAGGTCCCTGCCGTCGGCTTTGATCTTCTTTCTGTCGGAGCTTACGGCTGCCCTGGCCGGCTTGCCCGCGGTATGCACGATGTCCTGCGAAACGACTTTGCCGCCTCTCTTGCCGATGGCCTTGAGTGTGCCACGGGTATATTCGACGTCCCACGACAGGTTCATCTTGTCGCCCAGTCTCTTTTCACCTAAGGACCTGCCGTTAAGGTACAGCTCGACGGTATCGCAGTTGGTATACGCCCAAACCGGGATCACCGTCCCTTCCTTGCCCTTCCACGTCCAGTGCGGCAGGATATGCACCATCGGCTCATCGGTCCACTGGCTCTGGTAGAAGTAATAATTCTCCTTGGGAAATCCGCACGTGTCAATTACGCCGGCGTTGAAGTGCTTAGCCGGCCAGCCGCGGGATTCGCCGAGATAATCGAAACCCGTCCAGCGAAACTCACCCGCGAAGAAATCCCTTTCTTTTGTCAGCCGCCACGAATCCCGTGCGCAGATCCGAACATAGGAATTGTCATAAGAGGAATTGTAGCTGGGATGAAAATCGGTAAAGACCTCTTCGGCTGTAAGGTCGGGAACGACTATCCGCTGCATCTTGCTTGCATCCCGAAACATCGTCTGCGTGCGATAGACGCCCCTGGTCTGGAAGGAGTGCGGAACCTCCGAGCCGTACATCTTCCGCTCCGGATAGGTCTTATGGTCATTATCATACTCGAAGCACGAACTGCCCCCACCGTTATATCCGACCACATCCATCGCCTCAGCGACACCGGCGGCATTTACACCCTTGATACCGTTACAGCCGACGGTCACCGGCCTTGTCGGGTCCTCGGCATGGATCAGGTCGCGAATGGGGATGAGGATATCAAGCCCGTGAGGGTCCTTGGTCTCATGTATCTCGTTGCCTACGCTCCACATAATGACCGACGGGTGGTTCCTGTCGCGATGTATCTGGTCGGTCAGGTCCCTGGCCCACCACTTCTCGAAATAAAGATTGTAGCCGTAGGGGCTTTTCAACTTGGCCTCTACCCAGCAGTCAAACGCCTCATTTAATACGAGAATGCCGAGCGTGTCGCAGAGGTCGTAAAAGATCGGCGAAAACGGTGTATGGCCCGTCCTGATCGCGTTACAGCCCATAGCCTTTAAGATCTTCAGTCGCCTCTCGATCACCTGATCGGGCACCGCGGCACCTACGCAACCGGCGGCATGATGGATGCAGACGCCCTGGAGCTTGACATTTCGCTCGTTCAGCAGGAAGCCCTCGTTGGCATCGAAACGGATCGTGCGAATACCGAAAGGGGTCGCGAAGCTATCGACTATTGCGCTGCCGGCTTTTACGATCGTGTCGACCCGGTAGAGCTTCGGGTCATCGACCGACCAAAGCTTCGGATTCGCTACCGATGCCTTCTGGTCGAATTCATGCGTTTTGCCTGCGGCTATGGAATGCCGGGCGCTTACGGCCTTTAACATTTCGCCCTTGGGGCCGATTATCCGTGTTACGATCTCAACGTGCTTTGTCCGCGATGTTTCGTTCGCTACCCTGGTCCTGACACGAACAGAGGCCGATCTCTTTGTCACCTCGGGCGTGGTTACATACGTTCCCCATTGGGCGACGTGGATCTTGTCGGTAACGCTAAGCCAGACGTGCCGGTATATCCCCGAGCCGGAATACCACCGGGAGTTTGGCTGTTGCGAGTTGTCGACTCTTACGGCGATGGTGTTTTCGCCGCCGTATTCGAGATGAGGCGTCAGATCGTAGCTAAAGCTGATGTAGCCGTTCGGGCGATTGCCCAGGTGTTTGCCGTTGACCCAGACGTCGCTGTTTCTGTAGACGCCGTCGAATTCTATCGTGACCGCCTTACCGGCAAGCTCGTCTGGAATATCAAGCGTTTTGCGATACCAGCCGATACCCGCTGGGACGTAGCCGCCCTGCTGGGCGGTCGGATTGTCCTCGGCGAAAGGCCCTTCGATACTCCAGTCATGCGGCAGGTCGACTATTCGCCAGTCGGAAGCATCAAAACCGGCCTTATGAGCGCCGGCGATGTCGCCTTTGGAGAATCTCCAGTCGAATCCGATGTTCGTTCGGGTCCGCGATGGTGTCTTTTGGCCATTACTCGTCCTGGCAGCCTCAGTGCAGCCTGCGATCAGGACGACCGCAAGCGAAACGATAAAGTAATCTCGCAGTTTCACAGCTATCTCCCCAGCTAAATACTAACGACTATCGACTAATTCAATCCGCCTCGAATGCCATCAATTCTTCAAAAGTTTTGATCTGCCGCTCGCGCAGCTTGAGCGTCGGGTCATTTGCAATGGCGCGGGCGTCGGCCAGGCTCCATACCGAGCCGTCCTCGAAGAACAGACCGTTGATCGTGCCGTTCTTTCGCTGTCCGCCAAGATAAGCGGGCTTGACCATCAGCGACCAGAAATACGTGCCGACCTCGTAACTCTGAACGATTGGCGCCATCGAGCTGTAGTTGGAAAATTTCTCGTCCTGCACCATGCCGCCTTTCATGACCTTAAATCCCGCCCCGCCCGGTCGTATGCGCTGCCACTCGGCGACCCATAAGGGTTTACCCGCCTCTTTTGCAATTGCGATAGCTGCTTCAATGTTTCCCCTGACCTGCTCTTCGCTCTTCGGGAAGTTATCATGCATCTGTATGATGTCTATGTTCAGGTCGGTGTAATACTTCTGATAATTGCCCATTCCGCTGGTGCCGATGGTCAGCGGCCGGCTGCCGCGGAGTTTGTCGGCGTGAAGGAACATGGCCCGGGCAAATTTCGGCGATTCGGCGTGCGGCTCGTTCATGACCTCGATCGCAATGACACGGTCGTCGTCTTTGTAATTCTCCATGAACCATGTGATGTATTTGCGGTATTTGCCCCAGGTCTTCGGTTTTTTATTAACCTCGGGCGCCGGTGATTTCTGACATATTCCCGTCCATGGATGCGTATCCCACATGCCCTCGGAGTCGCGAGGCTCGCCGCAACCCTCAAAGAGCGACGGATAGACGGTGATGCCCTTTTCGTCGCAGGCAGCAAGGAAGTCGTTAAAGTTGCTCTCCAGAGAGTTTTTATCGATGGCCCAGTATTCATAGCTTAGCCAGACGCGGACGCTGTTAAGATTGATCTTGGCCGCATAGCCCATATCGCGCCTCGCCTCGGCTGGGTCGTAGAATTTCCACATCTGCGGGGCATTGAAGGCCTTGGCGGGGATATAAATCGCGCCGTGGACAGTATTCTTATTCTGACCGGCTGGCACACGCCCGGACCCGCCCGTCGCAGCACAACCGACAGACAAAACAGCCAAAATTGCCAGAAACAACGCTAAAACAATAACTTTGCGACTCATAATAGCTCCTTATTGCATAGATTTAACCACGAATTGAACTCTAAGACCAACGATCATCTAAACTACAGCAATAACCCCACCCAGTCAAGCCTTACTCGCCGCAGATCCAACTGTATCCAAACTGACGGATATCAGCGGTTGACTTTTGGGCTGCAGGGCAGTAAATTGGTGCAGTTTCAAAGAGTTGGTGTGTTTCTTTTTAGGGGGCAAGTACAATGAAAATTCAGCGACGCAGCTTTATCAAGGGCAGCACCGTTGCGTGTATTGCGGATATGCTTGGCCGCGATCTTTGGGCCGATCTTATCGATTCCACGAAGGACTCTGGCGAGCCGATCCCAAGAAGAATATTGGGCTCAACGGGCCGGAGCCTTTCGGTTGTTGGGTTCGGAGGCATTGTAGTAGTGGGGGCAAGCCAGAAGGAGGCCAATAATCGTATCGCCGAGGCTTTTGATCGGGGGGTGAATTATTTCGATGTCGCGCCTTCCTACGGCAAAGGCGAGGCCGAGGAGAAGATGGGCCCGGCCCTTAAGCCCTACCGAGACAGGGTCTTTCTGGCCTGTAAGACAGGGCAGCGACTCAAGAAGCAAGCCAGTGAGGAACTTCACCGTTCCCTGAAACGACTCAAGACCGATCATTTCGATCTCTACCAGTTGCACGGGATAACGGACGTCAAAGAAGATGTTGACCGGGCCCTGGGTCCCGGAGGGGCAATAGAAGCCTTCCTGGAAGCAAAGCGGAAAGGGCTGGTCAGGCACATAGGTTTTTCGGCTCATTCGGTCGAAGCTGCGATGAAAGCGATCGAGAGCGGTCTCTTCGATACGATCCTTTATCCGGTGAATTTTGTTTGCCATTATCAAAACGGTTTCGACTCCGGGCCTCTGGCTGCCGCGGAAGACAGGTCAATGGGAACGCTGGCTATTAAGGCGATGGCCATGACCGAATGGCCCGATGGTACGACCAAGGAAACCCGATCCGTCAAGAAAACCTGGTACAAACCCATAGAGGACCCGGCGATCGCGGCCCTGGCCCTGCGATGGACACTGGCCCGCGGTGTCACAGCAGCCCTGCCTCCCGGCGACGCGAACCTCTTCCGTATCGCCTTAAACGTTGCCTCCAAGGCCAAACCCCTCAATGCCAGGGAAGAAAAGGCACTTAAGCTATTGGCAAAAGATACAGCCCCGATCTTCCCGCGTCCTGTGAAAAAACCGAACAAAAACTCAGGACCAAAGAACCAGCAAACCTGAGCAGAGAAAATTCATTAAAGTAAATCGACATCGCCATAAAGTTGGATATCTCAGGCCAGAGGCTCGGATTTACTGATATCAAAAAGTGCCTGCTTGCCTATTACCCTGTTCTGATTGTCGGCGCCGAAGCCGTGTTCCTCGTTCCAGGCTTTGATCCTGCTGTTCGGCATTTCCGCAAACCAGGTATCCGTAAAGGGATCTTCGGCGACTGCCATCCAGTCGTGAATTTTCTCCCAAAGTGCATGACGGATGGTCAAGTATCCCGGCTGACCGATGAGATTGGGATATTGATATTCGCCCCTGTTATCATACAGGCAATACTCCCCGTCAGGCGAAACCGCATAAGTGTGATCTTTGGTAACAACGCCCCGGGTAACAATTACCCAGCCGCCAGGCCCGCTTTTCTTGTTCATATTTGATGGATGCATAATAAATACTGACTCCGGATCAGGACCGCCCGACAGCCTGAGTATGTTCTTCGAAAAGTCCAGACCGGGGCATGCATTTAAATATGCAAGTGATTCAGATGCCTCTCGTGTTCCCGCCGCTTTGAGTTGATAGCCGATATTAGCCAGGCTGCATATCGTCGGAAAATGATCGATCGTAGAAAACAGCTCATTCAATCTACGACCTGCAGGAATCGTTCCGGGCCACTGGATAAGGAAGGGCACCCTGGAAGATTCATCTTCCGGGAAGCGTTTTGCCCCGTAACCTTCGCCGTTAACACCGCTCATCCCGCCGTGGTCGGAAGAGTATATAAATATAGTCTCATTAGCGATTCCCAAATCTGCCATTTTAGCCAGTATGCGTCCTATCTCGTCATCGACGTCACTGACATGAGCGTGATAGCCCTGGTGTTGGGGGAAATCATGCAGTTCATCGTGAGGATGATAGGGCAGCACTGTCTCATCCGGATAAAGTGCCTTCTTGCCGTCCGGCGCATCGGTCATAACACTGTGAGGCGGATTTACGGAGATCATCGCAAAGAAAGGTTTGGGATCGCCGTAATGAAGATCGATCCAGTCCAGCGCCTGCGTGACAGTAGGTGTGCAGTTGGAGTCATCCGTTTCACCGCGGGACCATGTTTCGCTCGTCCCACCATCCTCCTTATAGGTGTTGGTTAAATGATTGTTCGTTCCGCTCCAGATGATACTTTTATCGAATCCAAAAGCGCGAACATCATTTCCGCCCCAGTGCCCTTTTCCGAAATAACCTGTGTTGTAGCCGGCGTCTTTGAACATCCATGCAAGTGTTCCCCGGAACTTGTCGGCCTCGTCCGGCCTTTCGCCGAGATTCATATGATTGGCCATTATTCCCTGCTGCCAGGGCCATCTCCCCGACATCAAGATACCCCTGTAAGGCGTGCAGATAGGAAGATTACTGTAACAGCGGTCCATGGAGACGCCGTTGTTTTTCATCCGATTCATGAAAGGTGTCTGAGTATCGGGGCTCTGCGTAAAATTCATAGCCCCCCAGCGGTGTGTGTCGCTGAAGAAATAGATCACGTTTGGCCGATGGGTCGTCAACTTCGCATCAAGTCCCCTGTTGGAGATTATAAATCCCCCCGCAGCCGGCTGAGGCTTCCTTAGCATCATAGAGGCCAGGGTGAATCCTGCCGCTCTTAGGAATTGACGACGGCTTAAAGTTGTCTGGGATTTCCCATTTAACTGTTTACTAAACATTATTCTGCCCTTTCGATGCTGACAATTTTACCAAATTCAACTTGAACTATCAAGAACTTTGTCTTCCAGGCATTTCCCGATGAAAAAACTGTAGCATGGGTAACTCTGTTACCCATGCTGACGGACGAACTTACATAACTGAGCATGAAAAATTCAGTTGATCAGATCGACCATAAGATCCGCCCTGTCCAGGTTTACCATATCAGCAGCCGAGTCGATGATCTCCTGATATTTGCTTTCCATACCCCTATCGAGGGCGTTTACCATGATCTTCAAATCGTTCTCCCGGCAGAACCTTACAAACTCCGGCGACAGATTCTCAAGCCGGGGTAGCTACCGAGGCAGTGAAGATTCGCTGCCTATCTGATAATGCTTGACGATTCTGTGGTGTCTTGGTAGGATTATTTTTGTGAGGGTTGGGTCGGGTTTTTTTGGTGTTTTTTTGGGAAATCTCCGCTTGATCCTGTTTAATTCGCGTTAATATTACGATCAGAGAGGATTGCTATGAAGAAGGTCTTGTTTTGTTCGCTACTGTTTTTGCTTTGCACGCAGACGGGTCTGTCTGCCAATATCACCCCTTCGCCGCGGGTCATATTCGACGGGGACTCCGGGCAGTTCTCGCTTGAATGGCCGGGCGAGCCCGCTTACCGGATCGAAGGGCTGACATGCGCCGTCAAGGTCGACGGCAAGTGGATCACCCCAGCCGACTTTGACGATGTGAGATGGACCCAGACCCAGACCGCCGACCGCATCACCATCGGACGCAAAGGCTACGAAGACAACAAGGTCCGCATTTACGAGCTGATGTGCAGCGGTTACGGCCCGCTGGAATACTTTCGCCTCCGCATCGAGAGGGGCTTCAACAGGCGCCATCTCGCCTTCCAGGCGGACGCAAAGGCCAAGAGAGATTACAAACTCGGCGGCTTTAAGCTGCTGACGCCCGCGAAGGATGGCGGGATAATATCGCTGCCCGGCAATCGGGACGGCTGGACGGTGTTTGCCGAGAGCATCAGCGGGCCATGGATCGGTAAGATCTTCTGGCCTCATCAGATTGCCGAGAGCAAGGAAAAGACCCATCAGGCCGTCTGGGTAAGCTCGGTCCAGAATGACAAGGCCAACAAAACGCTGGCCATGGCTGCGATCGGGGGCGAACTGTGGCCGACCAATTTTCACTGGTCACTGCCGGAGGACCAGGACGCAGGATTGCTCCTGACCATCCGCTCGGGCAGTGAGAATGAACTGGAGAATATCGTCGTTCATTCCGGCAGGACGACCACCTCGGACGCGGTTATGTTAGGCTACTGGCGCAACTGGATGCCTCAGCACGTCTTGATCAATGTCGGCGGCATTATGGGCCGCCACGTAAGGCAGGGCAAACCGATGCGGCGGCCCGGCATAGGCTGGAGTTCCTGGCACTCATACGGCAGAGACGTTACCGAAGAGGGCGTGATCAAGGCCGCCGATGCGATGAAAGAGAATATGCAGGAATTCGGCTATGACACCATCCAGCTCGACGGCGGCTGGTGGCCTACCCAGGGATTGTACACCGCAAACGAGGATTTCCCGCACGGCATAAAGTGGCTGTCCCAGCAGGTCCACAAAAGGGGGCTGAAATTCGGGCTCCACATAAGCCCCTTCAGAGTTGCACCGTCTGACCCAAGGTGGAAAAAGAACCCCGAATGGATATTCCAGCCATACGGCAAGCAGGAGATCGACTTAAATGACGAAGAAATGATCACCACCCTCGACAGCATCTACCTCGACGGAAGCCACCCGGCTGTTGCACCGTGGCTGGCGGATAAGTTCGGCAGAATGGCCCGCGACTGGAAGGTGGACTTCTTCAAATGGGACCATCACTACGGCGGCCTCACAGAAGGCGACCGCTACGACCCGACAATGACCGGTCTGCAATCGCACAACAAGGTCGTTCGAGCGATAAAGGCGGCTATCCCCCAAGACATCCCGATCACCAGGAGCATGGGCTATATCCTCGGCGCCATCGAATGCTACGACTCGCTCCGCGTGGGCAAGGACATCAATCATCCCGGCGTTATCTCCGACGAAGAACCCTACGCGAACATGACATACGGCCAGACAGGCGGGACGCTGGCTGACGTTGACACAATAAAGACAAAAGGCCTTATCCGCCAGGCCCGCGCCGTCTCGCAGAATTTCTATCTGCACGACCAGGTGATAATCTGCGACCCCGATGCGACGTTTGCATCGCCGAGCTACACGCTCGAGGAGGCAAGGTGCCATATCACCCTCAACGCCCTGATGGGAGGGCTGTTCTTCACCGGCGACCGCATCGAATCGCTGCCTCCGGACCGAATGAAAATCCTGACCAACAAGCGGGTTCTCGATATGTGCCGCAAGGGCAAGCACGCAATACCGCTGGACCTGTTCTCGGGCGTCGACATACCCCGGCTGTGGATGCTCAAGCTCGAAAAAAGTACCGTAGTCGGCATATTCAACTGGCTCGACGACCCGTCAGAGGATAAGTGGGATTTCGTCGACCTTGGCCTGGCTGCGACGAAATACAAGGCCCTGGACCTCTGGACGGGCAAAGAAGTCCGCCTCTCAGGCCGGCAGCTAAAGCTGAAACAACAGCCCCACACAGTGAGACTGATCGAATTCAAAGAAGCGGGTAAACAGGGTCGCCAAATTCGTTGATCCAGTCTCGATGTGCAGCATATCTGGTGGGTGCAACATAGAATGGTGGCACTATTTGGGTGGCAGCGTGTATTGGCGAAGCCAAACCGATGGTGGGGGCTCGCTGTGCATTCGCCCATCGGTTTGCTGCGCAACTCCCGATGTACACCGGGACCACTCTTGCTGTGGACTGAAACGTGCTGCCCGGCATCTCCGCAATAAAATTAAAACCTTGATTTGCCGGGCGGATTCGATATTCTTACGTAATTAGCCTGTGCGGCATAGGCTGGCATTGTGGGATATGCCAACCCTGCCGCCCGGTTTCGGGCCTTAGCTGCCCGGTTTTTCGCAGTTAAATCGACAAAATAGCAGTTGAGGTGAGAAAACTATGAAACAGAACTTGGTTATTGCGCAAGGTGGCGGCCCGACAGCCGTTATCAATGCTTCGCTGGCTGGGGTGGTCGCTGAAGCGAAGGAAAGCGGTGAGATCGACCGTATTTACGCCGCCCATCACGGTATCGAAGGCCTGATGAAGGAAGATTTCATCGATTGCAGCGACCTGAGCGGGTCTGATATCGAGCGATTGAAGAACACTCCCAGCTCGGCTCCGGGCAGTTGTCGTTATAAAGTCTCCGAAAATGACCACGGACGCATCATTGAGGTGCTGAAAAAGCACAACATCGGCTACTTTTTGTACAACGGCGGCAACGATTCGATGGATACCTGCAACAAAGTGTCCATTATCGCCAAGGAGATCGTCGTCATCGGCGTGCCCAAGACCATCGACAACGACCTGGCTCTGACCGATCACTGCCCCGGTTTTGGCAGTGCCGCCCGCTATGCAGCCGTTACGACCCTGGAATTAGGCCTCGATGTGCGGGCTCTTCCGATCCACGCGGTCGTTATCGAGATCATGGGGCGAAATGCCGGCTGGCTGGTGGCTGCGACGGCGCTGGCGAGGACCGGCGGCTTTAAGGCTCCGCACCTGATCTACTTTCCGGAGAGGACCTTCGACAAGGACAGCTTCGTCAGCGACGTAAAAGCGGCCCAGGCCGAATACGGCACCGGGATCGTGATCGCCGTCAGCGAAGGGATCACGGATAAAGACGGCAAGCCCGTTGCCGATTCGGGGATCGTTGACGGATTCGGCCACGTCATACCCGGCGGCACGGGGCAGGCGCTCTCGACGATCCTGCTGCAAAACGGCATCAAATCCCGCAGCGAAAAGCCCGGCCTGGTCGGACGCGCCTCGAAGCTGCTTGTCAGCGAATGCGACCGCGAAGAGGCCTTCACGGCTGGGCGCGAGTCTGTCCGTGCGGCGGTGTCGGGCAAGTCCGGCAGTATGGTCGGCTATAAACGCATCAGTAGCGAGCCATATAGTATCGAATACGAATTGATCGACCTGGCTAAGGTCGCCAATGTGGAAAAGAAACTGCCCGACAATTTCATAAACGCCGCGGGCAACGACGTAACGGACGCCTTTATCGAGTATTGCAAACCACTGATAGGCGACCCGATCCCGGATTACTTCAAATTACAATAGAAACAGCAATAAGGAGAAAGACATGCTCGTAACCAGTAAAGAACTCGTCCTTGAGTCCCAGAAAAAGGGCTACGCCGTGCCGGCGATCAACACGCAGGGCGGCAATTACGATATTATCAGGGCCTGCGTCGAGGCGGCTGAGGAGGCCCGCTCGCCGATGATGTTAGCTATGTACGTGGCCAATGTGCATTACTACGGAATGGACTGGTTTGCCGACGTCAGTAAGATACTCGGGTCGAAGGCCTCGGTTCCTATCGCGATTCACCTCGACCACGGCGACACGTTCGACAACTGCGTCAAGGCCATCGGCTGCGGCTTTACATCGGTCATGCTGGATTGCTCGAAAGACAGCCTCCAGGATAATATCACCAAGACCAACGATGTCATCCGATGCGCACATGCCGTCGATGTATCCGTGGAGGCCGAGGTCGGAGAACTCCAGCGCCTCGACGCCGACGGCGGAATGGACGAAAACAAGAACCTGGCAAACGTCGAAGATGTAAAAACCTTCCTGGACGCATGTCAGCCGGACCTGTTGGCTGTCGGCATCGGCAACGCTCACGGTTTCTACAAAGGAAAGCCCAACATTCGGCTCGACATACTCGAAGATATTCGCAAAGCAACCGACATCCCCCTCGTGCTGCACGGAGCAACGGGCATGGCTGAGGATGTGGTCAAGAAGGCCATCGAGATCGGCATCAGCAAGATCAATTTCGGCACGCTGGTCAGGCACCGGTACATAGAGCATTATAAGGAAGGCATCGACACCCTCGACCACAACGCCCACTCGTGGAAGGTAGCGAAGTTTGCCGAGGAAAAACTGAAAGATACGATCCACGGCATTATCAAGTTGTCCGGTTCCGGAGGTCGATACTAATATGAAGGCTGAACATAAACTAAGCATCGGTCTGGTGACAACGGTTTCCGGCCGCTGGCCCAGGGACATCCCGAACGAAAGGCACGCCCGCTATAGCAAGTGGCTTACGGAGACCTTCGCCGATGTGTCCGTGGTTGCCGGCGACGGCATTGCGGTGAACCAGGACGATGTCGACAGTGCGATCGAGAAGTTTCACAGGGAGCGTGTTGACCTGGTGATCGTACTGATCGGCGCCTTTACCGGGGATATCGCCGCGACCCGCATCGCCGAGCGACTAAATGTCCCCGTCCTGCTCTGGGCCCTTCCCGAGCCGCCCTTCGACGGGGGCCGGATAATCTCCAACGCCCTTGTGGCTGCGACGATGAACAGTGCTGCCTTAAAGCGGTTAGGCTTTGCGAGCCACTTTATCTACGGCGATGTCGATGACGAGCGGGTGAAAGGCGAGATCACATCGCTTGTCCGCGTCTATCAGGCCGACAAAAAATTAAAGAACACCTTCATGGGCATGATCGGCTATCGTCCGACCGGGTTCTACAGTTCCGCTCTTGACGAGACGCTGATCAGGAAGACATTCGGGATCTCGATGGAAGAGATGGACCTTGTCCACCTCTTCAATACTGCCGAGGCGATTCCTGACGAAGATGTCAAAAAGGACATGCAGGCCTTTCGCGAGTCGATCAAGACTTTCGATCTTCCCGAGGAATACCTCTTAAATCACTCCCGGCTTACCCTTGCCATGAAGAAGGTTATTTCCGACCAGGGCTTTGACGCCGTGTCGCTTCGCTGCTGGCCGGAACTGGGCCAGATGAAATACACGCCCTGCGGGGTGATCTCGCGTCTGGCTGACGAGGGGATCATTGTCGGATGCGAAGCCGATGTCAGCGCGACGATCTCCATGCTGATCGAGCATAACTTCAGCGGCACTATCCCCTTTATGTGCGATCTGGTCAATATCGACGAAAAACGCAACACCGCACTATTCTGGCACTGCGGCCAGGCAGCGCGCAAACTTCATGACGGCAGCGAAAACACCTGCGCCTGCGACCATTCGCTGGCCGGACAGGGAGTGGTCATCGAGGGGACCTTAAAGCAGGGCAAAGTCACCGTTTGCCTTGTCACTCAGATCGGCGACAAATACAAGATGTTCCTGGCAGCCGGCGAAGCTGTGCCAACGAAAAAGGTCATCAAGGGCTCGATGGTCGACGTCAAAATGAACAACCCCGTTCGCGACATGATCTATCGCATCGCCGCCGAGGGCATCCCGCACCATTACAGCATCGTCTGGGATGACATCTCACAAGACCTGAAAGCCTTTGCCAACCACCTGAATATCGAGATCATTGAAACATGAAATATTGCAAAACTTTAGCCATGTATCACAAGCGTCCTGTCATTCCCGCGAAAGCGGGAATCCAGCATAAAATAGCATCCGCCGAAGGCGGATTCCTATCTTCTTGCATGTGGCTGAAATATTACGAAATATCTGTGATGACTTCAATATAACAAGGAGATGTTCTGATGCATGAAATATTTATAAACCTCAAGAGATTCGATGTGCCCAAGGATTTGGGCGGTATTTGTCTGCAAAGCGATCCTCAAAAATGGATCGAGGACATTATCACCGATACCGTCAGGTTCGGCCTGGGGCAATTAAAGGATGTCAACATTACTTATATCCTGCCGGAGGGGCTTATCCTCTGTGCGGTTAAAAAACTCAATGAGTCCGCTGGCGGTGATATCGGCAACATCAATATCGGCGTTCAGGGCGTGTTCAGGAATGATGTTTGTCCGGGCGGCAATTTCGGTGCGTTTTCCGCCAACAGGCCGGCTGCGGCGATGACAAATATGGGCTGTACGTGGACGATGAACGGCCATTCCGAGGAGCGACTCGACAAGTTTACGATGTTAGCTGCCTTTGACCCGAATGTCCAAAGCGACCCAGCCGCACTGAAAAAAGCCAATGATACGGTCAGCGGGCTGCTGAATCGCGAGAATATCTCGGCTCTCAAGAGGGGGCTCGATCTGCTCTTCTGTGTCGGCGAGACAGCCGAAGAACGCGGCGAGGGGACCTTTGACCAGCAAAAACCGCGGATCGAAGCGGTGCTCCGCGACCAACTGACTATCGGCCTAAATGGCGTCAAGGACTGCATGGGCGATGCAAGTATCGTCATCGGTTACGAGCCCCGCTGGGCCATCGGACCGGGAAAGACTCCGCCGGGAGCGGAATATATCGGATTCGTGTCGGCTTTTATCAAGGAAATAACCGGCGAGATTCTCGGCTCTGCCCTGCCGGTGGTATACGGCGGCGGGCTAAAGGAAGAAAATGCCAAGATGATCGCCTCGATCGAGACTATCGACGGCGGCCTGGTAGCCCTTACGAAATTCACAGGCGATATCGCTTTCGAGCCAGCGGGCCTTAAAACAATTATCGAGACCTATCTGTCCTAAAAAGATAATCCATCGAATTTCATAATCATAGGAGCAAAAGATGAAAACAGTTGATTTTGAATATGGCGAAGGCTTGATGAGTGCCCGGCTTCCGGATAGCGCCGATGTTTTTGTTCCCGGCGAAACCGTGCCGGACCCGGATTTTCTACCCGATCCGATACCGGCTACAAAAAAGGCGATATTGAATCCTATCGGCATGGATACTATCTCAAAATTGGTCAAAAAGGGAAGCAAGGTGGTCATTATTTTCCCGGACCGCGTCAAGGGCGGTTTTCAGGAGACATCCCATCGCAAAGTCTCGATCCCCATTGCCATAGAAGAATGCCTGTCCGCCGGCGTGAAGAAAAAGGATATCTGCCTGATATGCAGTAACGGCCTGCACCGCAAGAATACCAAAGAAGAAATTCATGCGATCTTAGGCGATAAGGTTTTTAACGATTTCTGGTACACTAATCAGATTTACAATCACGACAGCGAGGACTGGGGCAACCTGGTGGACTTAGGCCGCGACCGGATGGGCAGCAAGGTCATCATGAACAAGGAAGTCTTCGAGGCGGACCTGTCTATCTTGATAGGGCACGTCCTCGGCAATCCTTACGGCGGATACTCCGGCGGATACAAGCATTGTGCCACGGGCATCACCAACTGGGAATGCATCTCCGCTCATCACGTGCCGGATTGCATGCACCGGGCGGACTTTACACCGGTAAGCGCAAAGAGTCAGATGCGACAGAAATTCGACGCGATTGGCCGGCACATGGAAGAAAAGATGGGCAAGAAATTCTTCGCCATCGATGCCGTCCTCGACACCAAACAACGCCAGATCGCCGTCTACGCCGGATACTGCACAGAGATGCAGCCGATATCGTTCGAGCAGGCCGATAAGCGGACCTACATTCCCTGGGCCGAAAAGAAATACGATATTATGATGTTCGGAATGCCGCAGAATTTTCATTACGGCAACGGCCACGGAACCAACCCCTTACTCATGCTCCAGGCGATCTCCGCCAACATCATCCGGCATAAGCGGGTCATGTCCGACAACTGCGTGGTCATCGTTTCGTCGATCTGCAACGGCTATTTCCACGACGAGGAATTCCCGTCCTACCGGCCCGTCTACGAGCTGTTCCAGACGAACTACAACAACGAACTGCCGGACCTGAACAAATACGGCGAGTATTTTGCCCGCGATCAGGAGTTTATCGACAAATACCGCTTCAACTACGGCTACCACCCCTTCCATGCCTTCTCGATGATATCCTGTGGACACATCGCCGAGATGCACTGCTCGGCTATCTATATCGTCGGCGCCTATGAACCGGGCTTCGCCCGCGGAATGGGCATGAAATGCAAAGCGACATTCGAAGGGGCCCTTAAAGATGCGGGCAAATACGTCGGATCCGAGCCAAATATCCTGGCACTGCCAAGGACATTCCGCACCGCCGGCGTACACCTGATGATGAAGGGCGAGAGCGTTTAACATTGAAAGGATCGAAGATGAGAAGACTTATTGTTGCGACATGCTGTTTCTTTATTTTGGTTTTCGGCCATATCTGTTTTGCCAAGGTCACCGATGTGCGGATAACGGCTTCGCCATCGAGTGATGCAATAAAGACGAAGGTCAATATACAAAAGGGGCAGGGGCCGATCAGCTATATTGACATCGTCATTACCAACACCGGCAGTAAAGAAGTTATTTTGCAGAATATTGTCGTCACCCTGAAGCCCGACCGGAAGATCGAGAGCGATGACGAGATAATCTTTGGCGGGACCTGTATGGGCCGGACGCCGCTTCAGCGATTCAAGGTCAGCGATGAAAACCTCGCCGACAGCGCTATGCTCGCCATGATCAAGCACGACAAAAAGGCATACTCTTTCGTCGGCGCCATTTCCTGGCGAATGTTCATGCCCTATATCAGCTATGAAGACGGAAAGATCATCATCAAATCCGATGCCGAGCGTAAATTGGTCAGGCCCGGCCAGAGTATTCATTACGAAAAAATAATGGTAGCCGGCGGCCGGTACTGGCAGGACATTCTCGATGCCTACGGCGACAGCATAGCCAAAGAAAACGGCATCAAGAAAGTAAAAGACGTCGATTTCAAGGGCTGGGCCACGTGGGATTATTACGGGCGGCTGTACGGCAATGACGATATAAACGGCAATATCGATGCCCTGAAAAAGATGCGGGCCGGCGCCAATATGATCCAGATCGACGGCGGCTGGTGGACCGAACGCGGCGACTATACCAGCCCGAGGGCGGACTTAAAAGGCGGAATGAAGGCGGTCGCTGACGACATAAGGGCCGCTGGCTACATCCCCGCGATACATATAGACGGCTTCCGGGCCGATCTGGCCTCGCAGGTGGCCAAAGAGCATCCGGAATATTTTCTCACGGATGAAAATGGAAAGATGATCGTCGAGACGATGCAAAAAGTCGACCGCGAAATGAACTACATCTTCTTCGATTACTCCCACCCCGGAGCCCTGGCACATATCAGAAAATGCATTCGCACGATCAAGAACGACTGGGGCTATCGCTATTTCAAAGTCGACTTCATGCGTTGCGGCATCGAGCAGTCCGTCAAATACAAACGCGACAGGGACATGCTGCGTTTCAAGGAGGTTAACGGCCACGTCAAGGGCATTACCAGCATCGAGCGTTTTCGGATGGGGATGAAGGCGATCCGCGAGGCCATCGGCGACGATTGTTACTTCTTAGGCTGCTCGGCCATTTTCGGGCCCTGTATCGGTTTCGTTGACGGGATGAGGACCGGCGGCGATATCAGCCCGGTATTCGAGTTTTACAAGACCCGCTGCCTGATGAACGCGGGCAATTACTACCTGCATAATAAGGTTTTCAGCGGCGATGCCGATTATATCGTGCTGCGAAACAAAGATGACGAAGGCGATAACGTATTTAAATCGAGCCACAAGCACGGCGGGACCGTCACCGACAATGAGATAAGGATGTGGGTCGATTTTTGCATCATGTACGGCAGCATCAAGCTGGAAAGCGACAACCTGATGACCCTCCGCGACGAGCGCAAAGAACTGTTCAAGGCCGCATGTGCGCAGGAGCCGATGGACACGGTAGTCCCCCTGGACCTCTGGGACAGCGCAGATGGGCCCGATGACGCATTTTCGATCCTCATTGCCAAACGCAGCAGCGAAATATTTATCGCCGTATTTAACTGGGACGACTCGGGCCGCTCTTTTAATATCTCAGGTCTCGATAAGACCGCTGCCCTCTCGCCCATCGACCCAGAAGGCAAAACTCTTAAAGCGAAAAACGGCAAAGTAACCGTAGAGCTAAAGGCCAGGACATCCGTGATCTACAAGTATAAAGGCAAAAAGAGTTTCGATGCTTTGCTGAAACAATTATCCATTTAGTTAGAGGTAACCCAAGATGAATGTAATTGCGGTAACAACGTTTTTGCTCTTCACAGTTATGGTAGCGGTCATCTCGTATTACAAGACAAGGGACGAGGACCTGGGCCACTCCACCGGTTATTTTCTGGCTGGTCGCAGTCTTTCGTGGATCGTGATCGCCGGGTCATTGTTCCTTACCAACATCTCCGCCGAGCAGCTAACAGGCCTAAACGGCAACGCCTTCGCCAGCGGGGCCTGCGTAATGGCATGGGAAACCATCGCATCGGTCGCAATGGTGGCGATGGCCCTGTTCTTCCTGCCCCGCTACATGAAAAGAGGCATAACGACCGTCCCGCAATTCCTCGAAGACCGCTTCGGCAAAGGCATGAGAACCGTCGCGTCCTTCATCTTCCTGTATGCTCTGATCATCGGATTCCTGCCGTTCGTGCTCTATGCCGGCGGCATAACCCTTGGCAAACTCTTCGACGTATCCGGGGCCCTGCACGTCTCGGAATCGGCGGCGATCTGGATAATGGTAATCTCCATCGGCATTGTGGGCGGCTGTTACGCGGTATTCGGCGGCCTAAAAGCGGTGGCGGTCTCCGATACGATCAACGGCGTCGGCCTGGTTATCGGCGGATTCCTGATCCCGATCCTCGCCCTGTGGAAACTGGGCGACAGCAGCATTGTCGCCGGCTGGAATGTCCTGCTCGAAGAGGCGCCCGAGCGGCTCCAGGCCGCCGGGGTCGGAAGCGAGGCCCCCGTACCGTGGCACACGCTCTTTACCGGAATCCTGATCATCAACATTTTTTACTGGTGTACCAACCAGGCAATCGTCCAGCGGACATTCGGAGCAAAAAATCTGGCCGAGGGCCAAAAGGGCGTGCTCTTCGCCTCGTTCCTGAAAGTACTTGGCGTCGCAATGCTCGTGCTGCCCGGAATTATCGCATGGCACATGCACCAGCGGGGAATTATCACGGTCCCGGTGAAGGAAATAACCGAAACCGGCGAGATAATTCTGGCCAGGGATATGGCTTATCCGCTGCTCGTCCGCGAGGTCCTTCCCCCGTGGATGACCGGCTTCTTCGGAGCGGTAATGTTCGGCGCCATCCTCAGTTCATTCAACAGCGGGCTAAACAGTATGGCGACGCTGTTCAGTCTTGATATCTACAAAGAGATAATCAAGAAAGACGCCACGGACGCACAGATGGTTCGGGCCGGCAAGATCTTCGGCGCCATACTCATTGTCATCTGCATCATAATCGCACCGTTTATCGGAAAGGCCGAGGGGCTTTACACGCTGATGCGAACCATCATGGCTGTGATCAACGTCCCGATCCTGGCGGTGATCCTGATGGGTGTCCTGTCCAAACGAGCCCCGGCACTGGCCGGTTATGTCGCGATTCCATTCGGAATGGCCTTCTTCTATATATGCCATTTCGTGCTGAAAGACGACCTTGGCTTCATCAAGGTCCACTGGCTGCACCTGGCGGGCATCAACCTGCTGCTAATGATGGCGGTGATGTACCTGATCAGGCTGATAAAGCCCCTGCCCGTGCCGTATGAACTCAAATATACCGGCGATGTCGATGTGACCCAATGGAAGTACGTATGGCACGCAAGCTGGCTCATCATCGTCCTGCTCGTCATCCTGTACACCTCGCTGTCCGGCCTTGGAGTTATCGGGACCGGCGAGAAACTAACTCGCAACCTTGCAATTATATGGGGATCAGCAGCCGTCCTGCTGGTAGCGATATTTGCAAAATTGCGTGCGAAGAAAACTGAACAATACTTATGAGAACTGCTATTTTGTAAGGGGAGATCATGCGCATCGCAATATTTGTTCTTATGTTCGCCGCTTCGGTGTTCGCATCCGAGGATAATGTCGCCTTGCCCGGGCGAGGGCAGGTTAGAGACAGGATTTCGTTCAATGCCGACTGGAAGTTTTTCCGCTGCGGCAAGATGTCCGACCAAACCGAGCAGGCAGAGCCCGCCGGATTAGAACAGCCAGACGCAGACGACGCCCGGTGGAACGATCTGGATCTGCCGCATGACTGGGCCATTCAGGGTCCATTTCACCGGGGCGAAAGCCGCTGGGGAAATCTGCCCTACGAGGGCATCGGCTGGTACCGAAAGCATTTCAATGTCTCAAAAGCGGACAAAGGCAAACGCATTTTCATCGATTTTGACGGCGCCATGAGCAACGCCAAAGTCTGGCTCAACGGCCATTTCATCGGCCAGTGGCCCTACGGCTACGCGTCATTCAGGCTCGAATTGACCGAACATCTGAAATTCGGTAAGGACAACGTACTTGCCGTTCGTTTGCAGAATCACTATCGCCCCACGCGTTGGTATCCGGGGGCGGGCATCCAGCGAAATGTCTGGCTGGTCAAGACATCCCCCGTCCACGTCGACCATTGGGGGGCCTTTGTCACTACCCCCAAAGTCACCGCCAGCGAAGCCAACGTAGCAATAAATGTTACCCTGAACAACCAATCGGACTTAGCCGCCGGGGTCAAAGTCAGCGCGGAAATATACGAACTCGCAGGTAAACCGATCCGTGTCGCATCGGCCCGGGCGGTCAGTCGAAGATTAAAGGCCGGCGCAAAAGAAACGATAGAACTGGATGCGAAAATCAAAAACCCCAAACTCTGGGACATCGAGACGCCCAACCGTTACTGCGCACATATCATCGTAACCTCGAACGGCAAGACGGTCGATTCCTACACCGCCATTTTCGGCGTGCGAACGATAGATTATTCCGCTGACAAGGGCTTCTTCCTGAATGGAAAACATGTCAAGTTCAATGGCATGTGCCTGCACGACGATTTCGGCGCCATGGGCATCGAAGTAAACCAAACCGCGCTGGAGTATTATCTCGGCAAGATGAAAGAGATGGGCTGTAACGCCATTCGCACCGCGCACAAACCGGCATCGCCGGAGCTGCTTGCGCTTTGCGATTCTATGGGCTTTATGGTAATGGAAGAAAATTTCGACGAATGGGCCAAGGGTAAAGACAAAAGCCCCAACGGCTACCATAATATATTCGATCAGTGGTCCGAGCGCGACACCCGTGCAATGGTCCGCCGCGACCGCAATCACCCGTCGATCGTTATCTGGAGCTGCGGAAACGAGATGCCGGAACAGAACAGCCCCGATTGCAGCCGCATCGCCGACCGCCTGCGGGGATATATCCGCGACGAAGACCCAACCCGCCCCGTGACCGCCGCCTGTAATAATTATAACGGTTCTCTGAAGAACCGGATATGGGAAGGGCTCGACGTGATGGGCTTTAACTACAAGGCAAGCTATTATCGCCAGTTCCATGAAAAATACCCCGACGTCCCGATCACCGGAACCGAAAACAGCGGCACCTTTTCGTCAAGAGGCGAGTATTTCTTTCCGCTCAAACACCACGACCTGAAGATGACCAATTGGCAGATCACCTCCTACGCGATCCAGCACGCCTCATGGGGATGCACCATCGAGGACGAGTTCAAGGCTCAGGACCAGAATCCCTACGTCTTCGGCTTTTTCTTCTGGACCGGTATCGATTATCGCGGAGAGCCGGGCCCCAAGATCTTCGCGGACTTAAAAGCGTCTAATTTTACCGATCCCGAACAGTTCACAAAATGGCAAAAACAGGCTGACAAGACACAACTGAATCTTCACAGCGGATTTAACGGACCCGTGGACCTCTGCGGATTCGAAAAGGATATGTTCTACCTCTTCCAGAGCTGGTTTCTTCCCGATAAGCCAATGGCACATCTGCTTCCGCACTGGACATGGCCCGGACGCGAGGGGCAAAACACCCCCGTGCATCTATTTACCTCCGGCGACGAGGCGGAACTATTCCTGAATGGCAAGAGCCTTGGCAGAAGAAAAAAAGACCGGTTCCAGTACCGCCTCACCTGGGACGATGTTTCATATCAGCCCGGAGAGATAAAAGTAGTCGCCTATAAGAACGGAAAAAAATGGGCCCAGGATACCCGCCGCACCGCCGGGCGCCCTGCGAAAATCGCCCTCTATCCGCATAAAACCAAACTGAAGGCCGATGGCTACGACCTGTCATTTGTCAAAGTGGCTATACTGGACAAAAACGGCAACCTCTGCCCCACAGCGGGCAATCTGGTCAGGTTCGACGTCTCTGGGGCCGGCTGCATTGACGGGGTGGAAAACGGCAACCCAAGCTGCTTTGAGGCCGTGAAAAATTCAAACCAGCGATCGGCATTCAACGGCATTTGCCAGGTCGTGTTAAGGAGTGATCGCAGCAAAACAGGCAAGATCACCCTTGTCGCCAAAGCCGACGGCCTGAATACCGCCGAGGTTACGATCTCAGCCGAATACAATAAATAGGCAAAAAAAGCAATGACCGGACGAAAAAGTAAAAAACCGCAACAAAGCCATAAAAGGCGATGCGGTAAAGTGGGAAACGTAAGGCCCTCAAGAATAAGGGCTTAGGTAATGGAGCCTAAGGGATTCGAACCCTCGACCTCTTGCATGCCATGCAAGCGCTCTCCCAACTGAGCTAAGGCCCCGTATGTGGTGATTTTACATCAAAGGCGCCGGCGTGGCAACTATTTTTGCGCTTTTTGCCATTTTTTCATGTAATTTGTGTCTGCTGGGCTGGTTAGTCGTTATGGTTTTTGTGGCGGGCGGTCCAGTTTGCTATCCATTTTCGGGCTTGCTGGGGTGTTTTCAGCTCATCTTCGAGCTGGGCGATGTACATTTCCTCGGCTGCGAGACCTACGGTTGGCCCCGGGCGAACTCCGAGGGCGATCAGCTCATGGCCATCGAGGAGCGGTTTGGGTCGCAGGT
>DAOVVQ010000157.1 GCA_030637065.1 Planctomycetota bacterium | reverse complement strand
GAAGATCAAAAAGAAAGACCTCTCATCTTCAAACAACACGGGTAAGCGTTTAAAAAGACGTCTCATTACACTCAGTTTTATCGCTCTCATTGGAATCGCTGGCATTGTTACCGTGAGTTTCATTGAAATTCCTGGCAAACTGCATTTCTTAGTTCCTGGCGAATCGGGAGATACTATCGAGGTGAAGGCAAGAGCCCAGTCTGACGGAACACTGCAAATCAGAGGTGTTGATGAAAAGTCTTATCGAAAGACTGTATCGCCCGAAGACTTTTTCAATGAATCAAACATCATGGGCAAGGTGGTACCAGATAAGCTGGTGCCGTTTTTCCTTATGCTTCCCCCCCTCTTTTATATCGTATTGCCTCTAATTGCAGGAGGGTACATCTATCGTGGGGCAAGGCAGACAAAGAAACTCATGGACCTTCTTGAATTGAGAAAATAGCTATACTAAGGCAGGCGTTGGCAGAGTCACAGTTGGTGACCGACTTGAGAGAATATTAGTTGGCGTGGTGCGAAGAATCGCACGTTACTTGGCTAAAATGGGTGACTGTCCTTGGGTTTGTAGCACATCAAAGAAGAAAGTTATTCTTATGAAAAAAACTCTCACAACGAAAAACCTATTAATCTTTATGTCAGTAATCTCATTTGCTTTCTGTATATACTTTGGCTTATCTAATACTTATCAGCCAATGTGGATGGCTTTTTTTGCTTGCGGTCTATTCTTGTTTTTTGCAAATCTTGAAAGAGTGTTACGGTTGAAAGTGGGGCCATCTGGAGTTGAAGCAGAAACCAGGGCAGTCGTAGAGGAAGCCAAAAGCACAATAAAGGAACTCCATGACTTGTCTAAGATAATGGCGTCATCAGTTTTAGGGCTGGTCAAACGCACTGGACGTATGGGCGGGTATTCGTACGATGACAAGGAGAGGATTAAGGGCAGCACATTGGAAGTTCTCCAAAATCTTGGGGTTAGCGAAGAAGAGATCGAAAGAGTTGTTATTGAAAGTAAATGGCATCAATTTGTAGAATATGACTTTGTTCACGCCATCCTTGGCGGCAGTAGCATTCCCAAAGGTCTTCCAGAACAATACATTCCTGAATGGAAAGAGCTACGCCGGAGAGGTTTGGGTAGCAGTCCAACACCAGAAGAGTTGACACAATTGCTAAGGAAGTCCAGACTACTTACACCAGAGGGAACAGAGTTGATCAGGGATTACGAACACTACATTGAACACAGAAAACAAAGACGCCCTGAGACATGGAAGAACCGAGGGCAGTGGTCACATCTTCAAAAACAAGGCAAGTAGGAGAAAATGTTAGCTGATATCAAGGATTTGACGGAGTTTGAAGAATATATGGAAAAACAAAAAGCTATCAAAATACTGCAAGATAAAATTCATGCTATCAATGGGCTACGAATATTATATCGAAAGGATCCAAATTTCAGAAAATGGAAACGGGACACAGAAGTGGCAATTGAACATATCTTTGGGAAAGGTACGCGCCATGGTACAGATTTTTTTCGCATACAGTTCTTCTATCCCAACATGAGGGCTACAAAAGGTGACCATCAACAAGCATACTTAAAAGGATTAACTGAGGCACCATCTATACTCCAATCGTTTATAGACGAAATAAACGAATACTGGCCGGATGAAATGCCACAAGCGACCGCCCCAACACCAACGGCAATCGGTACTGATATTTTTATTGTTCATGGGCATGATGGGAGTGCCAAGCAAACCGTTGCCAGGTTCATTGAGAAACTTAAGCTTAGGCCTATAATTTTACATGAACAGCCTAATAAAGGGCGTACCATTATTGAGAAATTTGAAGACCACGCAGATGTTGGTTTTGCTGTTGTTTTGATGACTCCAGATGATGTAGGCGCGTTAGCTGAAGAACAAGATAAACTAAACCCGAGGGCCAGACAGAATGTGATTCTAGAACTCGGTTTTTTCTTAGGAAAGTTGGGCAGGAAACATGTTTGTGCGTTATACAAAGAAAATGTAGAAATGCCATCTGACTATAAAGGAGTGTTATTTATTCCGATGGATAAGAATAACGGTTGGCAATTATCCCTGGCGAAAGAAATCAAAGCCGCAGGGATTTCAATCGATCTAAATAAAGTAATTTAGTTAAACAAATTGCCCCTCAGATTCATTGGTGCGAAGAATCGCACCCTACGTGCGATTAACATGCTTGTACAAGTACAAGCATGGCACCGGTGGGTGGTTGGGTCAAACGTGGCTGCGGCGGGTGCGGTGATGTTTTGCGGTTATTCGTCTTCTTGGTGGGCTGCTTTTATTGCTTCTTTGAGGTTTAGGTTTCCTTCGTATAGTGCTCTTCCTGCTATTGCTCCTGCTACTCCGAGTTGTCGGAGTTTTACTACGTCATCGATCTCGGTTACTCCTCCGGCTGCGATGATTGGTACGTCTACGGCGTCGACGAGTGCCTTTGTTCTTTCGAGATTGGGGCCGGCCATCATTCCGTCCTTTGTGATGTCGGTGTAGATGATCGCAGCGAGCGGCAGGTTTGCGGCTTTGGCGGCGAAGACCCAAATTTCCTGCTGGCTTTCCTGGGTCCATCCGCTTGTTGCCAGTTTCGAGCCCCTTGCGTCGAGCCCGAGCACGAGCTTGTTGGGGAACTTTTCGGTCATCTCGGTGAACCAGTCGAACATGCGAATGGCGCTCGTTCCAATAATAACGCGGTCGATGCCGATATCGAGCATCCGGCGGATGGCCTGCTCGTCGCGAACGCCGCCTCCAAGCTCGAACTTCATCTTAACGCCGGCGGTTATGGCCTGGGCGGTGTCAATGTTTACGGGTTTGCCGACACGGGCCCCGTCGAGGTCGATAATGTGGAGCCAGTCGGCACCTGCATCGAGGAATTTCTGTGCCTGCTTAACAGGGTCGTCTTCGTAGGTAATCTGCCGATGGTATTCGCCCTGAATAAGGCGAACACATTTGCCCCCTACCAAGTCTATCGCGGGTATTAGTTCCATAATAAATCTCACTCACCGAACATTCATTAGCAAACACGCCAAATCATGACAGAGAATTGTAAAAAAACATCTCGTCTATTTCAACAGGTAAAAGCCGAATATTTTATTTATTTATTTATTTTTTTCGGGATCCGGAGGCAGCGGCATTTCAGGGCGGAGAGCAATACCCAATAAGACGACAGACAATATACAGACCGTACGGGGTCTGGTTTTTACTGCTTAGAGCTCTTTGTGGATTTTGGCGACAAATGCGGGCGAATACGAGGGCTCGTCAGGTTGCCGTGTCCTCAATGACTTCCGGGCTGTTTTCGCTTCGCTGAAGGATTGGCAGTGCGATGAAGAAGCGGCTTCCGCGGCCCGGCTCGGATTCGGCCCAGACCCTTCCGTTGTGCCTGAGTACTATGCGGCGGACGATCGCAAGGCCGATCCCCTGCCCGCTTGAGTCTTGTGGATCGAGGCGGTAATACATTTTGAAGATATTAGAGAGATTGTTTTGGTCGATGCCAACGCCGTTATCCTCGACGCAGTAAACATTCATATCGTCATCGCACCAGCCGGTTACGCTGATTTCGCCCTGACGCGAGTGGTCCCTATATTTCAGGGCGTTACTCAGGAGATTGTAGAAGACCTGATCGATCTGCGAACTGTCTCCGAAACACTGCGGAAGCTCGCCAATTTCGATCTTAGCCCTCGCCTTGCCTGCCTGAAACCCGAGCGTGCGAACTATATTTTGCAGCTTGCTGTTCATGTCGAGTTGCGTGATCTCAGTTGCGGAAAAGCCCAATTTTGCCAATCGCATGAGACCATCCAGCATTGAAGTGATCTTGGCGGCACTTGCGGTGATGATCCCCAAAGACTCGGGGATATCTTCGTCAACTATGGCTTTTAGCTTTTTTTCGAGTTCGGCTGGGGCGTGCTGCCCGGCGAATACCGACTTTATCTCCTGACAACTCATCGCCAGTTCGCCGGCAAAGCCGGTAATGCTGACCAGCGGGGTGTTAAGATCGTGGTTGGCTACGTGTATTATGCTTTCCAGCTCGCGGTTCTTCTCTTCGAGCAACTCGACGAGTTCCTCTCGCTGCCGATCGGCCTTTTTTCGCTCGATGACTTCCGTCTTGAGCTGCTCGTTGAGCAAGGCCAGTCGCCGGGCCGATTGTGCCTGGGTCATCAGTCTTGTTCGGTCTCGCTGTATCTTGAGCACCCTGGCAACGACTACAACAAAAACTGCGATCAGGACCGCAACGCTTATCAACGTACGCCTGGAATTCGCCATTATGGGGCCGCATATCTCGTCGTATCCCATAACCACGCCGACAGACCATGATTCGCCTGCGATAGCTATCGGGGCAAAACCGATCAATTTCATAACCGGCTTGCGGGTTTCATCCTGCCACCACATCGAATAATACTTCCCCACGCCCTGCTCACCGGCGGCCATCCTGTTGAAAATGATTTCAAGTTGGGACCAGTCGGAATCGGGGAAAAGCTGCTTTCTAAGGGCGATCGCATTTTTTCCGATGTGCTCCGGGGCCGGGTGGGCGATCAAAGTACCGTCGTCATCAATGACCTCTGCGTATCCCTTTTCGCCGACCTTTATGTGGCTTACCATCTCCTGGATTCCGGCCAGTAGTATTTTGGCCCGGAGAATGCCGATGAACCTGTTATCACTGAATACGGGCTGACTGATGGAGATGCTTTTGTTTACCGAGGTGGACTCATGGACTTTACTGACGTACGGCTGATGGTTTTCGAGTACATAAGCGATTCCCGGCTGGTCGGAGAGGTCCAGGCCGATGCGATTTGCGAGGAATGGCACTCTGTTTTGCGTAACGGCATTGGCATCCATGCGTAACAGCCCGGCGACATGAAGGCCGAAGTCAGGCAGGCATTTGAAGGTCTCCTTCTCAACGGAATACTTGTCGCCGCTCATTTGTTCGGCCATCGGGGGATTGTCAATGATGAGCTGTTGCAGGCGGGGATCGCCACTGAGTCTCTACCGTTCCTCCTTGATGTGATTGGTAGCGATCTCTATGCTCTGGTCCTGTGCCTTTGCGATAGTTAAGAGATGCTGCTGGGTTCGGGCGACAATTTCCCGTTCGACACGCTTGTTGTTGCCCGAGAGCATAAAGCAGACCACGCCGACGGCGGATGCCAATACTACCACCATGGGCCATATACCGAGGCGTTTGAACCTGCCAGGAGACAAGACCGCTGACTCTGCCGGCGCAGTTAAGCCTGCGCCTGTCGATTTTGAATTGCCCATGTCCGCCATGATATTACCGTCCTCGCATAAACACGGTCTGTTACGTCAATTAGCCTGACTAATGGCATAATCTGGACCGCCCCTCGTTTCGTCCATCTACCGAAACAGTATATGTTTTCCGTCGGGCAAGTCAAGGCTTGGGGGCGGATTTCCGGGCAGATGGCATCAATCTGTCTGAGATATTGCATATTTATCCCGGATTATGTATAATAAGGTCCCCTGAAAAACAGGGTATACCCCAATGCCAGGGTTGTTTTTGGAACAAAAACAACGACCATAGCAAGGGTGTCACAGTTTTTCAGAGGTCTCAATACTTTTTTGCTGTTATGCAGAACAATTGACAGCAATACGGGTTCTCAAATGAAACGTTTTTCAGGGTGACATACAGGGCTATGGCGAAGTCATTGAAACAGACAAAATTGCTGACAGTTGAGCATTTCCGGCGGATCGAAGAGAGTTTTCGGAGGCATTTCGACCTTGGCCTGGAGACGGCTGGGCTCGATGGTATTGCTATTCGCGGGATGTGCAGCGGCGATTTTCGTCCGGAGTTTTGCAGGGTGATCTGCGATTCGAGGACGGCTCTGGCAAGGTGCAAACAGCAGCGGATTCGCCACATGCGGATCTCCATGTCAGCGGGAGTTCCGTATATATCACTGTGTCATGCCGGAATCGTGCTTGGGTGCGTTCCGATCATGGATAAGGACAGGGCTCTTGGCGGCCTTTTTTTCGGCAAATGCCTCTGGGACGCTTTCGATGACGATACCAAGGGTGATATACTCAACCGGCTCAGAGGTCTGCGGCTGAAATCTTATCTTGTGACCCCCGCCGCGAAAAGGCTGCCTGTAATATCAGCCAGAGAGCTTCAGCGGGCGGCGGATCTGCTCTTTGTGCTGCTCTACGAGACGACGAACCTTACACCTGGCAGTACGGCATCCGGGACGGACCGGGACGGGCGGCGAAAGCGCGGGCAAAACAAGGAACCCGAAAAGACCGACTCAGCCGAACACAACGACGGACCCGCCGATATCGGCCCTTGTGCTTACAGGCAGGCCGAAAAACTTAACGGTAAGGTCAGAGAACTCATCGGAAGGATCAGGATCGAAGATACGACGGGAGCGAAGGAGATATTGAATCTGCTTTTAGCGTCAATGGTGTTTCACGAGCCCTGCGATCGTGGCGGCGTGCTTAGGGCCAGGATGGTCGAGCTGTTAAGCGTGCTGGACCGCACAGCGGCGGAATGCGGCAACGACACCAAAGCGCTCTTTCGAAGAAGAAGGCGATCTCTCGATGAGCTGGCAGGCATAGATTTGGCGGGTATAGATTCAGAGGGCGGGCTTTGCCGCTGGGTCAGCAAGGCCCTCGATAACTTCATCAAAGACGTCTATCTGCTCCGCGACCGGGTAAAAATGGCTCCTGTAAACAGCGCGATCGACCATATCGAGATCAACCTCGATCGCCGGCTCACACTTGCCGAGATCGCGATGGCCGCCGACCTGAGCGCTTCGCGTCTGAATCATCTGTTCAAGGAGCAGATGTCAGTCAGCCCGATCAATTACCTGACTTATGCTCGTATTCGGTGCGCAAAGCGGCTTTTGCTGAATACGGACAAAAATTGCTGCATCATCAGCCGCGAGGCCGGCTTTAGGCACTCAGGCTATTTCACACGAAAATTCCGGGAGATCGTAGGGACGACTCCTCTACAGTTCAGGCAAAACAACGTGTAAACGGCTTTCAGGCGGCAAATTCCCAGAGGCGGCTTGACATATTGGCGTTTTTTGCCGATACTGATTCTATGGTCAGGAAAATTGCCATCCTTGGTTCGACAGGCTCTATCGGGAGAAATGCGCTCCGGGTTATCGACGCCCTCGGCCCCGATTACAAGGTTGTAGCCTTAACGGGCCACAGCAACGTGGAATTATTGGCTGAGCAGAGCAGGCGATTTTTGCCCGATTTCATCGGCATAACCGATCCGTCCAAGGCTGGGGAGCTTAAAGAGCGGCTGGGGGGTGCTGGGGGGCGGATTCTCGCTGGGCCGGAGAGCATGACCGAGATCGCTGCCCTCGACGATGTCGACATTGTTATCACCGCTGTGGTAGGGGCAGCCGGCCTGGAGGCGGTTCTCGAGGCGGCGAAGAAGCCGAAGGTTTTAGCTATTGCCAACAAAGAGCCCCTGGTTATCGCCGGCGAGCTTTTGACAGCGACAGCCAAAGAAAACGGCGCGACCATCCTGCCGGTCGACAGCGAGCATTCGGCGATCTTTCAGGCCCTTCAGGCGGGCAATGCCGACGAGGTCAATAAGATCATCCTGACCGCGTCAGGGGGGCCCTTTAGGAAGGCGACTGCCGAACAGATCGAAAAGGTCACGGTCAAGGAGGCCCTTGCTCATCCGACATGGTCGATGGGGCCGAAGATCACGGTCGATTCGGCGACGATGATGAATAAGGCTCTTGAGGTTATAGAGGCGGTATGGCTGTTCGATACTCCGGTGGAGAAGATCGACGTTTTGATACATCCCGAATCGATCATCCATTCTATGGTCGAGTTTGTCGACGGTTCGGTGATCGCCCAGATGTCGCCGCCGGATATGTGCCTGCCGATCCAGTACGCACTTACGTATCCGCGTCGCCTCGAGGGGATATCAAGCCACATCGACTTCGGGAAGATGGGCAGTCTGACCTTTGAAGAGCCCGATCGCAGCATTTTTCGAGCCCTGGACCTGGGTTTTGAGGTTGCCCGTATGGGCGGCTCGGCGCCGGTTGTTTTTAACGCGGCGAACGAGGCGGCTGTGGAGGAATTTCTGGCGGGGAGGATAAAATTTGTTAAAATAGTCGAACTTATCGAACATTGTCTGAATATACATGATATCAAATCGAAAATGTCTCTCGATGAATTGCTTGAGGCAGACCGATGGGCACGGGGCCAGGTTCACGAACGGCTCAGGGCACTCGAACGGATTGGGTGACAATGCCTGCATCGGCATCGGGATTATTAGAAGTTCCCTGAAAAACAGGGTGTACTCCAGTGCAGGGGTTGTTTTTGCTCCAAAAACAACGACCATAGCAAGGGTTTCATCGTTTTTCAGAGGTCTCAGAAAGGTTTTACAGGAATGTCAAAACGAGCAAATAGCATAAGGAAAACCGTTAACGCGATCATTGTTCTTGCCGCTATTATCGCGGTGGTCGTCTTTGCCTTGCGCGACCCAGCCAGATTCGGCAGGATTGCGTTTGTCATAATAGGTTTCGGGGCAATGATATTCATTCACGAGTTGGGGCACTTTCTGGTCGCCAAGAACGCCGACATTGAATGCCATACATTCTCTTTGGGTTTTCCGCCGGTGCTGCTGGGCTTTCGGCAGACGGAAAAGGGCTGGCGATTTCGTATTCTGCCGACCATCTTTGCAAGATCAACCGACGACGAGCAGGAATCGGATGAACCCGAAGGCCGGGAGTCCGAAGAAGGTGAGCAGCCTGAAACCGGCGATGAAGACGCGGAGAAGGAAACGGCTATTTTGACGTTCACTATACCTCGCAAGTGCAAGGCTTCGGATACGGAGTACTGCATAGGGCTCATTCCTTTTGGCGGATATGTCGGTATGTTAGGGCAGGAGGATTCCGATGTGCCCGAGGCGACGGCGGATCCCCGGTCCTTTACCAACAAATCGATACCG
>DAOVVQ010000066.1 GCA_030637065.1 Planctomycetota bacterium | reverse complement strand
GCGGGATCGCAGCCATCTCCTCTTCGTCGTACTTGCCCGTACGTTCCTTTTTTTGCTGACAACCAACACAAAGAACCATCGCAATTGCAACAACCCAAGCCGCAAAAAACCAAATCCTGCCCACTATTTTAATTCTGCCCATAAAAACTCCCAATATCCATTAATAGACCGCCAAAGATTATAAGCAATTTACCCCCTCCCTGCAAACCCATACTATCTCAACGGCAAAGCCACGCAACACAGTGTGCATTTCACCCTTCAAATTGGGTGGCAGCGTGTTTGGCGAAGCCAAACCGATGGTGGGCGCCGATGTGCATACGCCCATCGGTTTGCTGCGCAAATCCCGATGTACATCGGGACCACCCTCGCTACGAACTGAAATCCAGCCGGTAGGGTATATGTCCCGCAGTCCGTCTATCGAGATGTATGGCGCCTTTTTGCCTTATTCTCCCATGCACTGCACCGTACCGTCTGCCAGTCCGATGTATAGCCGCCCTTTGGAAATCGCGATGCTGTCCCAGGCAGGGGCGGATTCGAGTTCGTATTCCGCCAGTTTCTTGCCGTTGGTCGCCGATACGGCTAACAGTCGTCCTCCCAGTTTGCCATCGTAGGCGGCAACGTAATTTTTATAGGAAGGATCGTCGAATTTCATGGGTTCGCCTGCTACAAACACAACATTGTCGGCTATGGCGATGGCTTTGCCGGTGATGGGGATGTTCAGCCGCCAGGATTCCTTAGTTGTCTCCCTGGCGGCTGCGATGCTCTTATTGCCACCTCGTTTGCCCCGTCTGGCCCTTGCCGCATTTTCCGCCGTGGCCTTTGGTGTCGAATCGAAGGTGCCTGCAAAAAGCGTATATCCGTTTACCCGCGGATCAAAGTAGGAGTGGTTTGCCCATAGCGGGAAGCCCTGAACCTCATAGTAATCTTTGCCGTTGCTGGCCATGATGTCACCCGGGTTTTTCTTGCTCAGCGCCGATGACAGGCTCCAGCCGGTCCGATGCTGGGGCTGGCCGTCCAGGAAGCCGCCGATGGGTATGATGTGCGTCCCCTCAGCGGCATCTCCCAAGTCAAGGCCAAAGGCTTTTTGGCGAAGGTAGAGATTCGTGCCGTCGGTTACCAGGACATCGTTCTTAAAGCCTGCGTCTCTGCCGACGGGAAATCCGGAGCCCTCTTCGAAAGGACCGTAGTACGAGCGGCTTTTGAGCAGTTTTCCGGAGCGGGGATTCAGAGCATAAAGAAAGATGCCGCCGTCCAGGAACGATGACCGGCCTGCGGCAAAGTAAAGCGTGTCATTCAGTATCAACACACTCCCCGAAACGGGCCAGGCGGATTCCAGTTGTCCATACGCACCGATGAGTTTGTCCGGCAGGTCCTTGAACCGCCAGGCCAGCGCCCCGTCCGAGGCCCTGAGGCAGTAAACCCAACCGTCGCGACAGCCGAACAACACCATGCCTTTGTAATAAGCGGGAGGAGAGTCGATCCGTCCGTCCGCGGTGAATGTCCAATCCGTTCTGCCGGTGCCGCTGTTGAGGGCATACAGCGTATGCGTATCAATATCGCAGGCGAAAACCTTACCATCTGCGACGGTCAAGGCACTCGGCTTCGTGGGAAGTTTGGCCTTCCAACGCTCCTTGAGTGTCGCGGGAACCCGAGTCTTCGTGATGCCGCCGCGGAATCCATCATAGCGGTACGCGGGCCAATCATCGGCGGTTGCGGGGGTGGATTTTGTGATCTTATCGTAGGCCGGCCCCTTCTCGAGCCGGATGGAACGTTTGACGGTGATGGCCTCGTCGGAGGTCTGCAATGGGCTTTTTGTGGAGGCATACGCATTCATGCCCTGAAACATGGCTCCCATACTGCACGTGCACGAGTAAGGAGTCGTATACACCAGGCCATTGGCAGGTAGAACGCCGCTGCCGCAGCCGCCGCGAGTCCAGTGGTTGGGTAATTCCTTACTCGTTTCCAGTTCGAGAAAGTCGGCCCCGCCGGTCTTGCTGTTGATGAAGTAATTTTCGGTGATATAATTGCGGTAGCAACGATCATGCCCCATCGGACCTGTCATTTTCTGTACGATCTTCTTGATAACCTCGCCGGTTTCAATATTAAGCTGCATCGGGTTTTGCCCGCCGACCCACAGGGATCCCTTGACATAGAAAATGTCGGATGAGGACTCGTAGTTGCCCTGAACCGGCGCCTGCCAGAGTTGTCTGCCGTCTTTCAGCGAGTAGGCGAACACAGTGTTCTTCGGATTGGAACTGACTTTTGCACTGGGGGCTTCTCCCTCGACGGCAAAGACCTTGTCATCAGCAATTACGACCGTATTCGGCGTAGTGCCGGGGGTAAAAGAGTCGTGTCCCAACGAGTTAATAATGGATTTCTTTTTGGCCCAGATACTCTTTCCGGTCCTGGCGTTGACGCAGAATAATCCGTTTGCAGCCTGGTACACCGCATAGTTGCCTTTGATAGAGAGTGAACCTGCGGTGTAGTTGTTGATGTTACGGATGGCCCACAGTTGCCTGCCTGTTTTCGGGTTAATGGCAAGAATCGCGCTTGTAGGATTTTTCTTATCCTTGATCTCCGGGGCATAACCTTCTTTAAAGCCTGCGCCGTGGAAAGGACCCGAGGGGTCAACACCCTCGACAAAAGGCTTTTCTTTCAGTTTCACGATGTTATATGCCGCTGTGCTGAACCTCTCGCCGACATTCAGGAAAAGGGTCCCCCGGTCATAGGCCACTTCCTGGGTCGGGCTCGTGTTCTTGTAAGTTTTCAGTATTTCGCCGGTAGCCGCATCCAGGGCGGAAACGGGGCCTTCCAACTCGAGGGTACAGTAGAGCGTATCGCTAACCACCGCCATTCGCCGCTGTTGCTGAACGGGTTGGCATTTGATGTACATGGTCACCGATTCCCAGCGGGTGATCTTGCGGGCCCAAAGCTCCTTTCCGTTAAAAGCGTCACGGGCGACAATTCGAAAGGCGGCGGGCAGGAATGGATTGTCCGGCGGGGCAGCGTCTTCGATCGAGAACAGACGGCCATTACCGGAGACCATGCTGGCCACCGTCGGGATAGCCATGTGGGAACGGCACCAGGTGGGCTTGTCGGTCCACTGGATATGGCGGGGCGGGCCAGCTACGGAATCTTTTGCCACCGCGTTATTGTCGGCTTTGTTGAGGTATTGGGGCCAGTCGTCGATGGTCTTCGGCCAGGGCTTGATCGTTTTTTTGCCGTTGACGACTATGGCGCCAAGCGGTGTCAAGACTCGCATCGCCTCTTCCATGGAGACTTCGCCTAACGTGTCAGCCACAATCAGATTCACGATATTGTCGCCGTAAGGAAGGGTTTTGCCGTCGTACTTAGCTACCGACACCGGGCCATACAGGTTCCTGGAACGGATATAAGCCCTGGCTTTGGCGATATTAGCGATATTGGTGTCCAGACCGTGGACCAGATAGCTGCTGGTCAGTAACATTTCAGCCGTCTCCCTGCCGTTGTCACAACCGAGGTGAACCACGATTCCGCCTTTGATCCCGCTGTTTCTTATAGTTTCGGCTGTGTTGCCGGCGACGAGGCCCTGAATGGAAAGAATTATGCAAACAGCGAGGATTTTGATTTTGCTCATTATATGCTCCTAATTAGTTGGGTCCGCTTATTACAAATGGGTCCCTGAAAAACAGGGTGTATTCCACTGCCAGGTTTGTTTTTGTTCCAAAAACAACGACCAAAGCAAGGGTATCATAGTCTTTCAGAGGTCTCAAACGTTTACAAAACATAATTCAATCCTTTCGGTACCAATGATTATACCAAATTCAACTTGAACTATCAAACTTTCTCTTTTCCAAAGCAGTTTTCGAGGATTTACAAGAATGCTCGGAGTAGGAGTGTTATATACCGGACCGTTTTCAGTCATTAGTTTTACACAGAGCGCGAACGGCTATATAATCCGGTTGCTGTCACCGTGGCGAACGGATATTCAATACGTGATTCATAGCAGTAAATAGAAGCAGCTTGAGAACCCTGCTTACTGGTACAGGACTAAAGCCATAAGGCTCCATTGGAGATGTTATATGGATTATAGTAGACTTGTCTGGCTGATGGGTATTCCATTGATGTTGTTTCAGGCAGCCCATGCGGAGGTGAGGGATGTATGCTGCCTCGATTCACCCAACGGCCTGAACACGATCTTTATTTCGCTAACCGCCCAGGGGTGCCCTATGTATCGTATCGAGAGGAAGGGGCATGTCTTGATCCGGGATTCGTCGATAGGCTTGCGGTGCGAGACCCGGGATCTCAGCCGGGCTATGGTGCTCCATGATGTAGGACAGGAAGAATTATATCGCGAGACTTATCAACTGGTTGTGGGCAATCGTCTCTCAGTAGACAGTTTGCTGGCCAGAAAACAGGTGAGGTTTAAAAATGCACATGATTCCATTTTGGCCATTGATCTTGTGGCCGGTAATGAGGGGATCGCCTTTCGTTGCCGATTGGAGGGCGGCGATGACACCTTGCAAACGGTGACAGAAGAAGTGACCGTGTTCGAGGTGCCCGTTTCCGCCAGGGCGTGGCTGCAACCATATCATGCAGCCGGGCGATTTACGCCTGCGTATGAGGATTTCTTCTTTCATGTTAGCCCGGGAGACATGCCTCCGCGGTCACGACAAAAACCGAGGGGTTGGTGTTTGCCGGGGCTGTTTCATATCGAGGCGGCACAATGCTGGATGCTCCTGGCAGAATCCAATGTCGATGGCTCATATTGCGCCTCTCATCTGGAGGAGGATCCATCCTCAAAGGGGCGATATCAAGTTGCCTTTGCCTATGAAGACGAAGTTACAGGTGCAAAAACATTTGATCCGAATGCAAAGAAGGCCTCTGTTCGGACCTCCAAAACCCCGTGGCGGGTCATCATCCTGGCGGATAAGGCGGGCGGAATTCTAAATTCCACATTAGTCACTGACATGGCCGCGCCATGCCGCATTGAAGAGACCTCTTGGATCCGGGCGGGCCGGGCTTCGTGGGCGTGGTGGTCCCATCCGAAAGGACCGACCGATCAAGCTCTCTTCGATGAGTTTACCGATTTGGCGGCGGAATTCGGCTGGGAATATACCCTGTTTGATGCGGGATGGTGGAAAACCGATCTTGGATCGATAAGCAGCTATGCAAAAAAGCAAACGGTCAGACCGCTGGCATGGACCAGTGCAAAGGATTTTTACGATCCCGCCGAACGAAGACGAAAACTCGATGAGATGGTTCGCCAGGGCGTTTACGGGATCAAGGTGGATTTCTGGTGCTCCGACCGGCAGGAGACGATGGCCGCCATGCTGGCGACACTCGCAGATGCGGCCAAACGAAAGCTGGTGGTAAATTTTCATGGTTGCACGATCCCACGGGCCTGGCATCGAACATGGCCAAATCTGCTCACTGCCGAAGCGGTTTTGGGCACTGAATCTTATTTTTATGAAAGCCGCTATCCCGCGGGAACTGCCGAGCAGAACACGATCTTGCCCTTTACACGCAATGTCATTGCCCCAATGGACACCACGCCGGTGGCGCTGACCATGCGAAAGTTCCCCCGAAAAACCACAGCCGTCCATGAATTAGCCGCTGGGCTTGTCTTTACCTCGGGGATTATTCATTATGCTGATTCCACCGAGATGTTTCGAAGTTTACCGGAGGAGGTCAAGGGGGTACTGCGAAACGCGCCAGCCGTGTGGGATGAAACGGTTTGCCTGATCGGTGATCCCGGACGATTGGTCGTACTTGCCCGACGGGCAAAGGACCGCTGGTTCATCGTCGGACTAAATGGCACCGACAAACCACAGACAGTCGCTTTGGATCTAAAACGATTTGGCCCGTTGGCCGAGTGCATTGCCATTACAGAAGGGCTGGACCCTCTTATGCAGTTCGAGGTGCAGCGGATTTCCGAACCGTCAATATGGGACAGAAAGATTCCTCCCTTTGGCGGCTTTACGTTATCCCTGACAGCGGCAGCTATACCCCAGAGCAATGAACCATTGAAGCGTACTCTTGAGTTCCAGGGCGCCACGCGCCAATACTTTATCCGCTTGCCGAAAGAGTTTAATCCCGACAACACCTATTGGCCACTCGTCGTCGTACACGGCGGAGGCGGCCAGGCACTAACAAACCCTAAAGCCATTGCCATGCGCCGGCTCGCCGACAAGCTAAAGCTGCCTTCGATTGTGATTTCGCCGGAGTTTAATACGGAAGATAAACAGGTAAGTCGTTTTCCCGCTCTGGGAGAGGGCGATTTTCTAAAACAGGTACTCCAAGACGTCCGCGCCGAATTCAAGTTGCATTCAAAGATATTGCTGACGGGATACTCCATGGGCGGCCAGTTCACACATCGTTTTGCCCTTTCAAATCCCGACATGGTTCAGGCATGTGCATCTTTTGCCGCTGGCACATGGTCAACCCCGGACGGAAGATTGCTCATTCAGGAATACGGCGAAGTGAAGAACCCGGAGGTTTTCCTTTCCTCTCAAAAAAATGCCGAAAAAGTTCCCGAGAGACTCCGAGATCTTTTTGACTTGCGAACAGCTAAGATCGCCCCTCTTGCTGCGAAGAAAGACGCCAGGAACGTCCCGTTTCTCATCATGTGCGGCACACTCGATCCCCGATTGAGTATCGCAAAGGAATTCACCGCCTCCCTGCGGAAATCCGGTTTTACAATTGAATCCGAATGGCCAAAAACACCGCATTCATCAAAATCAAAAGAACACAAGCCCGAATTCGAAAAGTACCCGAAACACGCCATACTCTTCTTCAAAAAGCATCTCACCAGCAAGTAATGCAGGCGATATCGCCATAAAAAGCTGGAAATTTTAAGACAGATTTGAGCTGCCTCGAAGACGATAATCCTTGACAGTTCAAGGTGGTTTTGGTAAGATTATTGATGTTGTACGGAGGAGATGGTATCTTTTGAGTGTCCAAAGGATGCCGTAAATATGATGAAAAAACCGAATATATCTGTAGTTCTTGCAATCCTGGCTCTCGTAGCTGCAATGATCTCACCTGCAAATGGTGAAACCATTACGTTCGATGATTGGGCGGCCCAGGGGGTTGTCAACAACACCTCATCTTCGCAAACTGGCACGATCAGCGCCAATGGGGTGACCTTTTCCCTTTCGATCGAAAGTACGGGCGGCAATATTCGCGCCACTACGACCAAGAGGCTGGCGGTCCACAATGGTCTGGCCAATACCCTTATCGATCAGGGCAGTTCAGCAAGCAATGTCGGCGATGATGAGTCGCTTCGGTTTACTCTGTCGGTTGCTGGCGCACGGACTGGAACTGTGGCGAATTTCCCTTCTATTACATGCAGATCCCACCCTACTTTGGCTGGGATACCGTCGAGGAAGCCGATCCGGCGCTGCCGCACTTCTGGGAAGCACAGACCCTGGCGATGGATGAGATCGCCAACAGCTACATGGTTGTCATCAGTGACATCGTCGACGGCAACAGCCTTCATCCGAAGAGCAAACGCCCAGCCGGCGAACGCATGGCGCTGCGAGCCCTCAAAAACACCTATGGCTTCTCCGGTCTGCTCGACTCCGGGCCCATCTTCCGCTTAGCTGCGGTCGAAGGGAGCCGGCTTCGCCTGCACTTCGATGAAATTGGCAGTGGCCTGGCCATAAACACCGACATTGCGCCGAAACTGACGTGGTTCGAGGTATGTGACGCCGACGGCAACTTCGCCGATGCTACCGCCACGATTGACAGCAACGATGTCCTGGTCTCCTCCCCAGCCGTTTCGAGCCCGGTTGGGGTCCGCTATGCCTGGAGCCGCTATGCCATCGGCAACCTGATGAACAAAGAAGGGCTGCCCGCCCGGCTGTTTCGCCAAACCTCACTGGATATTAACAGCGATGGTGGTATTAACTTCGAGGATTTCGATTTTATCAGCCGATACTGGCTCTCTCCCTGCGCCGACCCGAATTGGTGCGAGGGAGCCGATCTTAATGTGAGTAAATCAGTTGATGAGGGGGATGTAGAAATATTCAACCAAAGCTGGATTAGTTTGCCATAAAAAAAACACTGGCCATAAAATCCGGTTACGACCACAGTAGAAACAGGATGTTCAATACGATGGCCCTCCGCTATGAGAGCATACGGATATAATCCTGAATATGTGAAAAAGCAAAAAACACACGTTTTTGCCTGGAATCAACGGTCTGTTTTTAGCCGATTTGAGGGGGATAAAAGCGGGTACGGGTGCAACTTGTCTTGCGAGAGAATGTACCAGTGGCCGTTTCTGGGTCGCCGGCGGCAAAGGGGACGAGTCAGCATGGACTTAACAAGAGAATTAAGGTCACGTAAGCCGGGGTCTGGTCATGGGGTTGTGGTGAAAAATTCTTGCAAACGGTGGATAGTGGGGTATACTCGTCGCGGGAAATGATATCCTTTATTGTTAATAGGACGCAAAAGAGATGGGCAAGGACGAATGTAAGGATCTGGATAAGATCAAGAAGCTGGTGGACCTGATGATCGACAAGGGTCTTGCCGAGCTTGAGATCGTTGACGGTGACGATAAGATACATCTGAAGCGGTCATTGCCGCCTCAGCCGGTGATCACTCAGATCCCGGTCGGGCAGATGCCGGTTGGGCCTGTTGCTGTGGCTGGGGCAGGCGGCGGTGTTGCAGATATTGCCGCGGCGGCTGGGGCTGCTGCCGGGGGGGTTCAGGGTGATGATCTTTCGGAGATACCTTCGCCGATCGTCGGGACGTACTATGCCGCTGCGGGTCCTGATTCGGAGCCCTTTGTGGGTGTCGGCAGTCGGGTCGAGGCCGATTCGGTTGTGTGCATTATCGAGGCGATGAAGGTTATGAACGAGATCAAGGCTGAGATCAGCGGTACGGTGGTCGAGGTTTTGTGCAAGGGCGGGGAGGCAGTCGAGTTTGGCCAGGCTCTGTTTAAGGTTCGCCCCGATTGACGGGCGGATGATGTTCAGTAATCCTGTCTGAAACGAATCCCCGGTAAATCAGAGGGGGCCTGTTTCGTGGATGGGCCGGTATAGTGCTATGTCGCGATTAATATTAAATATTAGATATTAAAATGCAAAATTGCAAATTAAAAATCAAAAATGGGTTTTTCCGGGTGGTTTCGGTGCGGCTGGATTTGGCGAAGCGAAACCGATGGTGGGCGGGTTTGTGCAATCGCCCATCGGTCCCGATAAATCGGGACACGCTGCCACCCATTGAGTAATGCGTGGTTTTCAGGTAAATTTTTGAGATGAGTAAACGTTAGGTTTGTATGTTTTCGAGAATTTTGATTGCTAATCGGGGCGAGATCGCCCTTCGTATAATTCGTGCCTGTCGTGAGCTGGGTATTGAGTCGGTGGCGGTCTATTCGGAGGCCGACCGTGATGCTGAGTATCTCAAGTTAGCTGACGATTCGATATGTATAGGTCCTGCCAGTGCGGCCCAGAGCTATCTGAATATTCCGAGGATAATCAGTGCCGCGGAGATCGCCGATGTTGAGGCGATCCATCCGGGTTATGGTTTTCTTGCCGAGAACGCCCACTTTGCCGAGATATGCCAGGAGTGCGGGATCGTGTTCATCGGTCCGTCGGCTGAGTCGATGCGGTTGTTGGGCGATAAGGTTGCCGCGCGGGAGATGGCCAGGAAGGCCCGCGTTCCCGTGGTTCCGGGCTCTGCCGGTCAGGTCAAGGACGAGGCTGAGGCGGTCAAGATCGCAAACAAGATCGGGTATCCGGTGATAGTTAAGGCTTCCGCGGGCGGCGGCGGTCGCGGGATGCGGGTCGCTCACAACGATATCAGTCTGCACAGCGCTTTTGCCGCAGCCAGGGCCGAGGCTGAGGCTGCGTTTAATAACGGAGAGATGTACCTTGAAAAGTTTGTTGTTCAGCCACGGCATGTCGAGGTTCAGATCATGGCTGACAAGGCGGGCAATGCGGTGCATTTTTATGAGAGGGACTGCACTATTCAGCGTCGGCATCAAAAGCTCATCGAGGAGTCGCCTTCGCCGTTTCTTGACGAGCGGACGCGTGAGGAGTTGTGTCGCTCGGCGCTTCGGGTTATCAAGCATGCCAACTATTTCAGCGCCGCGACGGTCGAGTTTCTGCTCGATGCCGACAAGAACTATTACTTTATCGAGGTCAATACGCGTATTCAGGTCGAGCATCCTGTAACCGAGATGGTTACCGGTCACGATCTGATCAAGCTTCAGCTCAAGGTTGCCGCCGGCCAGCCGTTGGGTTTCCGGCAGAAGGATATTACGCATACGGGCTGTTCGCTCGAGTGCAGGATAAATGCCGAGGATCCGGCGAGGAATTACGCTCCCTGTCCCGGTACGATCACGAAGTTCATTCCGCCGGGTGGTATGGGTGTCAGGGTCGATACTCATGTTTATCAGGATGCGAAGGTGTCGCCTTATTACGATTCGATGATAAGTAAGCTGATCGTTCACAGGCCGACGCGTGAGGAGGCGATCGAGACGATGAAGCGGGCACTGCATGAATTTCGCATCGAGCCGATCAAGACCACTATTCCGGCGTGTATCGATATTTTGTCGCACAATCTCTACGTCAAAGGTAAGGTCGATACGGGTTTCATCGAGCGACACATGGGGTGATTTAGAGGATTTCCAGGGCGAGTGCCGTCACGTCGTCTTTTTCCGCCGGTTTTACTTCCTTGTTTCTTACGAGGTCGTGGAAGGTCCCCATCAATCTGTCGATATCGGCGGTGGTTATTGCGCTGAAATCCTGCTGGAAGACGAACCCCCCGTCATCGTTGCAGGCGCCGACGATCGATTCACAGCCGTCGGAGTAGAGAAACAGCTTGTCGCCGGGGTCGAGTTGTATTTCGCCATGCTCGAACTCGGATTCCTCGAAAACGCCGAGCAGTCCGCCCATCGTCTCTAATTGTTCGGGCAGTTTGTCTTTTCGCATCAGTATCGGGTAGGGGTGTCCGGCTCGGGCGAAGGAGAGTTTGAGTGTTTCGGTGTCCAGCAGGCAGTAGCAGCATGTTGCGAAGAGGCATCCGGTTAGTTGCTGGGCGGCCATTGCCTGGTTGAGGTTGGCGATCACTTCGGCTGGCTCGAATATCCGGTAGTCGTTGCCGGTGGTCTGTCTCATTACGAGGGCCTGTTTGAGGAACATTGTCAGCAGTGCCGCCGGCATCGAGTGGCCTACGGCGTCGGCGATGTAGAATCCGATGTGGGTTTCGTCGAGTCGTGCGACGTCGTAGATATCGCCGCTGACCCAGTCAGCCGGCTCGAAGATCACGGACCAGCGGAGGCGATTGCTGTCGGGCAGTGTTCCGGGCAGAAAGCTTCGCTGGACCTGGCCGGCCATTTTGAGCTGCTCGACCGTATCTTCGGCGAGTTCGCGCTCGACAGCAGGCGCTGCAGCAGGCGGCTGGATTATGTCGTCAGCGGATATTATCTGCTCGGTTTCGGCCATATCAGTTCCTTTCGGGCCCTTTTTTCACAACAGGCAGGGCGGTAGCGCAAGTTGCAATACTGATTTCGACAACAAAAACACACAACTTAACCACACAAAATAAAAATTATCGGGCCTTACACCGGTTGGCGACTCATGCAGCCTTGAAATTGCGGCGTTTATGTGGTAGTTTTTGGGTGCTGATTATATTGGGGGTTGGAGGTATTGGTTTATTATGGACAGGCGTGATTTTTTGCGGGGTTTTGCGGCGGCTTTTGCCGGTGGTGTGGTTTTGTCTAATCGGGCGGTGGATGTTGGTGTTCGTGGCGGGCGTCCTAATATTGTCCTGGTTCTTGTTGACGATCTTGGCTGGGCGGATATCAGTTGTTACGGCAGCGAGTATTACGAGACGCCCAATATTGACCGGCTGGCGAGTCAGGGTATGAAGTTTACCGACGGGTATGCGGCTTGTGCGGTCTGTTCACCTACGCGGGCGGCGGTTTTGACCGGTCGCTATCCGGCGCGGACGGGGGTTACGGACTGGATCCATTTTGCGAATTTCAAAGGCGACAGGAACGACCCCGATCAGCAAGGGCCCACGGAATATGTCGGTGGGCAAAATGGCAAGGTTCTCTGTCCGCCCAATCCGTTTTGGATGGATCTTGACGAGGTTACTATCGCCGAGGTGTTGGCCGATTGCGGTTATGCGTGCTGTCATGTCGGCAAGTGGCATCTCGGGCCGGACGCGTGGTATCCTGACCGGCAGGGTTTTCATTACAATATCGGAGGCTGCGATTACGGTCAGCCGCCGAGCTATTTCGATCCTTATCACCGCAACGAGGACAGGCCTGATATACCTACCTTAGAGCCACGCAAGGAAGGCGAGTACCTTACCGACCGCGAGGCCGATGAGGCGGTTGGGTTTATCAGGGACCATGCCAGCGGGCCGTTCTTTTTGTATATGGCCCATTACGCGGTTCACACGCCGATACAGGGCAGGGCGGACCTGGTGGCGAAGTATGAGGCCAAGGAGCCTACTCATCAGGACAATGCTGCTTATGCCGCAATGATAGAGAGCGTCGACCATGCGGTTGGCGATATTTTAGCTGAGTTCGACGCCCTTGGCATCAGCGACAATACGCTCGTGTTTTTTACCTCCGACAATGGCGGGCTGCTTAACGTAACGAGCAATGCCCCGCTTCGGCAGGGCAAGGGTTATCCTTATGAGGGCGGTATCCGCGTTCCCGCGATCGTTCGTTGGCCCGGCGCTATCCGGGCTGGGTCGGTGTGCGATGAGCCGGTTACCAGTGTGGACTATTTTCCGACGATCTGTGAGGCGGCTGGGGCCGATGTCCCTGATGGCAGGGTGATTGACGGGGTGAGCCTTATGCCGCTGCTGAGGCAGAGGGGTCGATTTGAGCGGGATGCGATCTTCTGGCACTTTCCGCATTATCGCGGCTCGATCGTGCCGTACAGCATTATCCGGCAGGGCGATTATAAGCTGATCAAGCGGTATGCGGACAAGCAGTTCGAGTTGTTTAACCTCAAGAACGATCTGTCCGAGGACATTGATCTTGCTGAGGCGATGCCCGAAAAGGTTGCCGAGCTGAATGCAAGGCTTGACGAATATCTTGAAGATTGCGGGGCGAAGCTGCCTAAGCCGGCTTCGGGTTAATTGGCGATCCGGGTCCTGATTTGCGTGGTGAGGCGGCGGCTGATATAATTGTGGTTCATCCGGTTAATGCCATAATTGTTGGGAACTTTGAGCCTTAGTCGGGCGTACATCAGGCGAACGCAATGTTTATCTATGTTTGAGGGGTCTATGGTCAGGGTAATTTTTGTAATTTTGGTTTGGTTTTGTGTGTCGGTGGGGGTTTGCGCTGGTGGTGCGCCTAAGGAGGGCGGGGATGTCGCTGAGGTTGCAGGCAAGAGTAAGCAGGAACGCAAGAGCGAGGCCGAGTATAAGTCGCAGTTGGCCGGGCTTGTTAAGGGCGATCATGTTGGGTTGCTTAAGACTATGCTTGCCTATTATGAGGAATATATCGATGACTATACGGGGACGCTTTATAAGCAGGAGCGGATCCGGGGTAAGCTGAAAAAACAGCAGGTCGCTTCGTTTAAGTTCATGGATAAGCCTTTTTCGCTGTTCATGAAATGGACGAAGAACGCCGATGCCGCCGACCGGCTGGTATTTGTTGCCGGCGAAAACGATGGCAAGATGGTGGTCCACCCGACGGGTCTCTTTTCGTGGATCAAGTCCGTTAAGCGCGAGCCGGATTGCGAGGCGGCGATGAAGGTCAATCTTTACAGTTGCGATCAGTTCGGGATCAGGAATATGCTGTCGAGTATCCTTATGCTCCAGCGGGCGGTGCAAAAGGACGGCCGGATCAAGACCGAGACGATAGGCGAAAAGTCTGTTGACGGGCGAAAGTGTGTTGTTATCCGGGCTATGCTGCCGGAGAGCAAGGCCTCGGCGGTGAGGCGGATGGAGCTTAGGATCGATACGGAGTATTTTCTGCCGGTGGAGCTGACGACCTGGGATGCGAAGGAGAATCTGATCGGCAGCTATATCTATAAGGACCTCAAGTTCAACGTCGGTCTGTCAGCGGAGGAGTTTACACCGAAGGCGAATAAGCTATAATATATCCGGCCTGCGTGGCAGGCGGTGAGGTTCAGGTTAGGAGAGGCATTATGGGTAGCAGGTTATTTCGATTGTTTTTGGTGGTGTTGACGGTTGGTTTGGTGGGGGTTGGGGCTGTTTCGGGTCTGGCTGAGGCGGTTGCCGCTGGCGATGGCGGGGCGAGGGTGCTTGATACGGACCCTAATCTTGCCGGCTGGTGGCAGTTTGACGAGGTCTCGGGCATTGCAGCAGCGGATTCGTCGGGATATGGCCGCGATGGGGTGCTTAAAGGGGGATTGTCGTTCGATAAGGGCTCGGTTGCCGGTCGGGCAGGCGGGGCTCTTTTGCTGGACGGCAAGGACGACCTGGTCGAGATAACCGGCTATAAGGGCGTTGGCGGTTCGGCGGCGCGGACGATCGCAGCGTGGATCAAGACGAAAAGCTCCAGCGGCGAGATCGTGTCCTGGGGGACGGACGATTTCGGCCAGATGTGGACAATGACGTTTATCAGGCGGTATATGGGCGTTACGCCCAACGGCGGGTATTTTTACATGAAGGACGCGATAAGCGACGAGCAGTGGCATCACGTCGCTGCCGTGGTCGCCGAGGCCGAATGGCCGAATCTGCATGACGATGTTACCTTATATAAGGATGGCGTGATCGCGGAGATCCATGATATCGGTCTTTTGGACCTCTGGCCGATCGTCACGGGCAGCGATCTGGACGTCAGGATCGGCATGGGGCTTAGAGGCGCGATCGACGATATCCGCATCTATGACCGTGCATTGACCAAAGAGGAGGTTTTGGCGTTAACCAGTGAAAAATATATTTCAAATTAGCAAAAAAACCCTTGACGTGATTCTGCAATGAGGTTATAGTGGGATGAAATTAGTCTTCTCCTTCTCCAAGAAGTTATTTACAAGTTCGCCTGGCTCCTCGCAATGGGGGGTCAGGCGTTCCTATGCGCCAATATCGCCATTTTGACTGTTTTGGCGGCTTTAGCCTTGTTCCAGCCTGAATAATTGTCGGTAAACCGGATGGCCTTCTTTATTTTAAGGCCGGGATGTCTTGCTCCGGGAAAAATTCCTGTGCGTGCCGTTTTGCATACTTTTTCAGTCTGGCTGTTACTTCGGGGTGGGCGTTTAGTACGTTTGTGGTTTCGTATGGGTCGTTTTCCATGTCGAACAGCGACAATTCGATCTTTGCCTGCCTGTATTCGCCGGGCAGGCCGTCTTTGCCGGTTTTTACCACCGTCCGGTATGTGTGGGGCAGGTGCATTTTCCATTTGCCGTCCGCGGTTATCACACCCTCGAAGGTTTTTCCGGTGGAGAAGGGGTAATAAGTGTGTGGGTTCTTTGCGTTGCGTTTTGCGGT
>DAOVVQ010000119.1 GCA_030637065.1 Planctomycetota bacterium | reverse complement strand
GCCAAGGTCAAACGCTCGGAAAACGGCGTGATCCAGGACCCGGTGGTATTGAGCCCGGATGTCTCGGTGATCATCGCCCGCGAGTTGATGAGCCAGCAGAATGTCTCGGGTATCCCGATCATCGAAAGCGGCAAGCTGGTCGGGATCCTGACGCGGCGGGATCTGAAGTTCCTCACAGACGATTCGGTGACGATAGATACGGTAATGACACGGACCAATCTTGTCACCGGCCCTGCTGATACGACGCTTGAACAGGCCAAAGAGATCCTCCGGCACCACAAGGTCGAGAAGCTGCTGCTGGTAAAGACCGACGGCAGCCTTGCCGGACTGATCACTATGCGTGATATCGACCGCTTTCACCAGTATCCGTTGGCGGCACGGGATAAACGCGGTCGATTGCGGGTTGGTGCCGCAGTCGGGCTGCACGATTACGAGCGGATCGAGGCGCTGATCGATGCCGAAGCCGATGTTCTCGTGGTCGACACAGCCCACGGGCATTCGCAAAATGTCATCGATACGGTAAAGAAGATCAAAGGTCAGTACGAGATCGATGTCATCGCCGGCAATATAGCCACAGGTGCGGCGGCAGCAGACCTGATCGAGGCCGGAGCCGACGCGATAAAGATCGGTATCGGTCCGGGAGCGATATGCACGACGCGGATAATCTCCGGTGTCGGCGTGCCCCAGGTATCGGCAATCATGGATTGTGCAAGTGTTGCCAATAAGCATAACGTCCCGGTAATTGCCGACGGCGGGATACGCCATTCCGGCGATATAACCAAGTCGATCGCCGCGGGAGCCTCGGCAGTGATGCTCGGCTCCCTTTTCGCCGGGATGGACGAAAGCCCAGGCCAGTTGGTGATATACAAGGGCAGGCAGTTCAAGGAATACCGGGGTATGGGCTCGATCGGGGCGATGGTCAAGGGCTCTGCCGACCGGTACGGACAGGTTAGCACGAGCCGCGGCGATAAACTGGTGCCCGAGGGCGTGGAAGGTCGTGTGCCTTATCGCGGGACACTGGACCATTTTGTTTACCAGCTTGTCGGAGGCCTGCGGGCTGGGATGGGCTATTGCGGCACGCAGACGATGGACGAGCTTCGCAAAGACGCCCGGTTCGTTCGCATCAGCGCCGCCAGCATAAACGAATCGCACCCGCATGATATAATGATAACCAAGGAATCGCCGAACTACTCGGCGTCGGAAGCGTTTGAGAGTTAGAAATGGGTCCCCTTAAAAACAGGGTACAATCCAGTGCCGAGGTTATTTTTCTTCCAAAAACAACAACCATAGCAAGGGTGTCATTGTTTTCAGGGGTCTCAGATGTCACATGAACGAATCGCCATCATAGATTTTGGCAGTCAATACGGGCAATTGATAGCCCGTCGGGTGCGCGAGCACAAGGTTTATTCGCAGATCTTTCAGCCGCAGGTCACAGCCGACCAGCTTCGCCAGGTTGGGGTTACGGGGGTCATCCTTTCCGGCGGACCTGCCAGCGTGTACTCGGAGAATGCACCTTCCTGCGACGATAAGATATTCCAGTTGGGTGTGCCGATCCTGGGGATATGCTACGGGATGCAGATCGGATGCAAGATATTGGGCGCCGATATCAGCCCGGCCAAGGGGCGGGAATACGGCAGGACCGGTCTGACGATTACGGACGACAGCGATCTGTTAGCCACACTGCCGGAATCGACGACTGTGTGGATGAGCCACGGCGATCAGGTAAACGAGCTTAGCGATGATTTTGTCGCGCTTGCCGCCACGCCGAGCTGTCCGTATGCGGCGGTTAAACACCGGGGCAGCAAATTTTACGGCGTGCAGTTTCATCCCGAGGTCACACACACACCGCGAGGAGCCGATATCCTGCGGAATTTTCTCTACGATATCTGCTGCTGCAGCGGCGACTGGCAGATGAGCGATTTTGTCGAGCAGACGGTGAAATCCGTTCGCGAGCAGGTCGGATCGGCAACGGTGATCTGCGGGCTTAGCGGCGGGGTCGATTCGGCTGTCACAGCGGCACTGCTGCATAAGGCCATTGGCGAGCAATTGGTCTGCATCTTCGTCGATAACGGTCTTTTGCGGATGAACGAGCGAGAAGGTGTCATTTCGATGTTCAACGACCATTTTCACATGGACCTGCATGTCGTCGACTGGGGCGATAGGTTCCTAACCAAACTGGCCGATGTCACCGACCCTCAGAAGAAGCGAAAGATCATCGGGGCCGAGTTCATCGAAGCATTCAAGTCAGAGGCGGACAAGATTCCCGACGCCCGCTTCCTGGCACAGGGGACACTTTACCCGGATGTGATCGAATCGGGCAGCAAGGACGGCAATCTGGCTGCGAACATAAAACTGCACCACAACGTCGGCGGGCTGCCGGAGGAGTTGGGGTTCGAGCTGGTCGAGCCGCTTCGGGAGTTGTTTAAGGATGAGGTTCGTCTGGTGGGCGAATATCTGGGTCTGCCCGAGGAAATGGTCTGGCGGCATCCCTTCCCGGGTCCTGGCCTTGCGGTGCGGATAATCGGGGCGATCACCGAAAAAAAGCTGGAAGTGCTGCGTCCGGCGGACAATATATTATTGGAAGAGATCAAGTCAGCCGGGCTTTATCGGCAGATCAGCCAGGCCCTGACGGTGCTGCTGCCTGTTGGCACGGTGGGTGTGATGGGCGACGAACGCAGCTATGAAAACGTTATCGCGATCCGGGCCGTCGAGACCGATGACTTCATGACAGCCGATTTTTCACGGATCCCTTACGACGTCTTAGGGCGGATCGCCAGCCGGATCATCAACGAGGTTCGCGGAGTCAACCGTGTTGTCTACGACGTATCCAGCAAGCCGCCGGCCACGATCGAGTGGGAATAAGGCATAAGACGGCCCGCTGTAATGAGAAAACTTCCTTCAGGGCAATTTTCCGCCGATAGCACCGCAGAGCGGTATTGCGCTGGCAGGAGCAAAAATATCTTTGAAAATGCGGGATTTTGACGATAGACTCTCAGGTTGATTATTTGCAATTTATGTGAGGAAAAAAATGGAAGAATTCAAGATAGAACCGGCACAGCGGATCAAGCGTCTTCCGCCCTATCTGTTTGGGCGACTTAACGCCTTAAAGCTCCAGAAACGTCGCCAGGACATCGATATTATCGACCTTGGGATGGGCAATCCCATGGACGGGGCCCCGAAGGCGGTGATAGATAAGATGTGCGAGGCCCTCCAGGACAACCGCAACCACCGCTACAGCGCATCAAAGGGCATTTTCAATCTGCGGCGTGAAATGGCGCTCAAATACGGTCGCAAATGGAATGTCGAGCTTAATCCCGAGGATGAGGTGTTGGCCTGTATCGGCTCGAAGGAGGGCTTTAGCCACCTTTGCCTCGCGATGCTGGGGCCCGGCGATACGGTGATCGTGGCGGACCCGGCGTTTCCGATACATATTTATGCCGTCGCTCTGGCTGGGGCCAATGTAATTACGGTGCCGTTGGGTAACGATGAGAATTTCCTCAATACGGTGGCGATGGTGTGCGAGCACTTGTATCCCAAGCCGAAGCTGCTGATCCTGAACTATCCCAATAACCCGACAGCCATGACGGTCGACGAGGGTTTCTTCGAGACCGTTGTCGATGTTGCCAAACGGTTCAATATCGCGGTGATCCATGATTTTGCTTACGGCGAGACGTGTTTTGACGGTTATAAGGCCCCGAGCTTTCTTTCCGTTAAGGGAGCCAAGGATGTCGGTGTGGAGTTTACCACGATGAGCAAGCCCTACGGTATGGCGGGGTTTCGGATCGGTTTTGCCGCGGGCAACAAGGACATGCTCGATGCATTGGCCACGATCAAGGGCTACTACGATTACGGTATATTTCAGCCGATCCAGATCGCCAGCATTATCGCGATGCGGGAGTGCGAAGAAGATATCGAAAAGCAAAATGCCCGCTACCAGTCTCGGCGCGATGTGGTCTGCGATGGGCTAAGACGGATCGGCTGGGAGGTCGAAACGCCGCGGGCCTCAATGTTCGTGTGGACAAAGGTCCCCAAGGAGCATTCCGGCGGCAAGGGCAGCATCGAGTACGCAATGGACCTCATGGACGGGGCAAATGTCGCTATCGCACCGGGCAGGGCTTTCGGGGAAAACGGGGAAGATTATATGCGGATAGCGGTGGTAGAGAATGAGAATCGTCTTCGCCAGGCCATTCGCAACATCTCAAGATTCGTCCAGAAGAAACCGCTGTAGAATAGCCGCCGACAGGCCGGATTCGAGGTGTTTTTAACGCGAGAGAGAATTTTTTTGTATTTTTTCGTATCCCCGAAAATCGCCAAAACAGCCTTTTTGTCGCCTCAATGCGGTTGTTTTCGGACTCCATGTCAAAACAGGCTATTTCTGCCGTCTCATACGTGGAAAAAACTTGACTTGAGAAGGCAAATATGCTCTAATAGCGTTACCATCTTAATGGGGAGGAGGGAATAGCAACTTGATCGGCAAACTTGGATGAATGTCCCTATACATTAAGTAGTGTTTTTCGCAGTTATGGCTTTTGGTTTCGGGTGGATTTTGTGCGTATTGTCTGTCCGGACCTGAGGAAAAAAGCTTTCTGATGGGGGGGGACCTATCGAGGAGGGAAAACTTTGCGTTGACGTCTGTAGGCGCAGAGTAGTCCCATGAGGGTGATACCTGTGGGAGGGGCGGCTTTATTAAGCCGCGTTATGAAAAAGGTGTTACTTGTTAAGAGGAGATGGGTTTATGCCTAAGAAGCGTTTTTCTATCATGTGCGCCCTGTTTATAGCGGCGTTGTGCAGTCCGAGTGCCTTTGCGTTGATTTCCGATGGCGCAACGCTTGAAACTGGCGATTCAATGGATTTCATGAGTGGTCCTGATCTGATCGCCACAATTACTTCCAACGTTTACTCCAATGTCAGCGCGCCGGGTTACGAGAATAAGTTCGTCTACACGTACCAGATAGAGAACGTGTCCGACTCTGTCCTGCGTTATTTCTCGGTAAAGATTCCCATCGGTGCAGGAAGTGACGTGTTGCTTCCGGATTACGATACCGGAGCCGGCTGGGTAGCGCCTATGATATGGGATGTGATGCAGGACGAACTCAGTGTAGACGCAATGTTCTCAGCCTCTATTCCCTCGGGCGAACAGTCGGTACTGCTTTATTATGCCAGTGAGTTGCCGCCCGTTTTAGCCTTAGATGGTGGTTCTCTGACCGCCCTTAATGATTATGCATTTGCGACCGGGTCTTTGCACGTTCCGGTTCCTGAGCCGGCGACTATGGTGCTTCTGTCCTGCGGATATCTTTCGATCATTCTCTTCCGCAAGAAGCCTGTTTAGCACAACGACAGCCTGTAAATCGTTTTTACACGGATACGGAGTCAAAAAAGAATACGGAGTTTAAAATAGATAGGATGCAGCTATGAATTCACCGAGGAGGGTGATCGCAGTTTGGTCTTTTGTTATGATGGTCCTGTTCTCCGGACAGGGCATGGCAAGCATGGAAAAAGTCCTGCCGGACAGTTCCTATTCAACGGACTGGGAGGGCTACAAATACTATGGACTTCCGGGCACGCCGGAACACTTCAAGGATATGCGGGGCCGGGTTGATTTTGCCGTTTACGACATGCAGCAGGAAGATTTATCTAATGACGAGCAAGCACTGATCAGCAGTCTCGATAATGTACCTGAAAACCATCAATATCTTTACGCATACCAGATATTCAACGATTATACGGGTTACAGTCTTAAGCCCGTTGACTACTTTGCCCTGCTCGGTATCGAAGAAGGAACCGATTTCGAGACAACTTCCGGCAACGATTCACCGGACGATCCGTCAGAAGAAGGGACAGGACCTACAAGCGGTGAAGAGGGTGTTTGGAAGTTCACTTTTGATAAGGGATTGATCGAAGCGGAAAAACATTCATGGTTTTTGTTTGTAACCAGCGCCAACGCTCCCATCTTAGGCGATTTCAAGATCAATGGCCCCGGCGACACACCTGTTCCGGGAGATGTTCCCGAGCCTGGCAGTATCATCCTGTTGGCCGGAGCAACGGCCATTGCGGCACTAAAGAGGCGACGGCGGGTTTAGCTGACTGAAAATATAGACGATTTTCGGACGCAACCAAATATGGCACAGGGAAGTAAAAACAGAGTTGTTAGTGTCTCCGTGCAATTGCTGGCAGCATTTCTGCTTGCCGCTGGGATGAGCGCAACTGCATATTGCCAGAGCAGCGAAGATGGATACGCAGTGATGATCCAAACAAGTCCGATTGACGGCGGGCGGTTGGAACCGCAGACAGGCGTGCACCGATTCGGTGAGGATGAACCGGTAACGCTCAAGGCAATACCGGCACCGGGCTACACATTTGTTTACTGGCTTGGCAGTGTCGACAGCCCCTCCGCTTACGAAACGAGCATCAGGGTCGACGGCCCCAAGATAGTGATAGCGGTTTTTGAGCGTTCGGAATTCGGATTGCTCATCGAGGACGGGCTGATATCCGGATCTGCAAGCGGAGGAATGATGTCGGTTCCAAGTCCCATTAGAATGGGTCGGGGCGCTCGACCGTCGAGAGGGGCCTTTCCGCCTCCGGTACCTCCGGTCCCCCCGCCTCCAGAGGTCAACGACTTCCCCGTCCCGGGCCCCAACGACCAGGAACCGATTCCGGAACCTGCAACCGCTGTGCTTATGGCCGCCGGAACGATATCCATGATGCGGCGAAATCGCAGACGCAGAGCGATATTGAAATAGTTATAACTTAAGAGACAGAAGAAGCAGCTTGGTCCCCGGCATTGCTTCTTACGATAAAGACCCATTTCCAGGAGGAGGGTGGGCTATAGCCGAGAGCACAAAAACCTCTCGGCTTTTTTTTATGCGCCGACGCCGGGTTTATGATTTCCTGAATACGGCGACGACGTTTTCTATGTCGACGACGAAAAGGCGATTGTCGCCCTCGAAATCCACGGGGATGGCCCCCTTGGGATCAAACAGGACCTTGTCGTACTGGTTCAAGGGAAGTTCCGCCGAGATCTCGACCTCAGCGGAAACGGAGACTATCCTGCCTGTGATCGTCGGGATCTCAATGTTATCGGGCAGTTGAATTCCGCCTTTAGTCTGCTTCTTATCCTCGTCCTTGCGGATCAAGACCCTTAGCCCTATCGGCTCGACCGTTTCTATTGCTTCCTGCCTGGATTGCTTCTGGTCACTCATCTGCGACAGCCATCCTCAAAAAAAATGTTTTCCCGGTTAAGGTCCTCACGTAAAAAACCGAATATTTAAGCGCTTGAGTATTTTTGTTTTTCCTCCTCCAAGAGCAGTAACGTTGTATTGTTCAATACGCGTTACTGCTCATTTTTTTTATACAGCCACGTTTATCGGACGCTGAGCACCATTCATCCAAACCTGCCCCGCCTGAGCCGAACCGGCCTGACCTGGCACCCAGCCTCATCTGTCCTGCTGTATCTTGTCTACGTTGCGCAAACGGCGTTGTTTAAACTCGTTGCAGCTACTCTTCAGCCTTGTCTTTCGCTGCTGTTTTCTTTTTTGTCTTCTTTTTGGCAACTTTCTTCTTTGCAGTCTTCTTCTTTGTTGCCTTTTTCTTAGCGACCTTCTTTTTGGCGGTCTTTTTCTTCGTCTTTGTTCTTCCGAGCATTATGTCGGCCTCTTCCCTCGTCGCCGGTGGCCAGGTGCCCTCAGCCTGGAGTTTTTTCAGATTGTCCAATTGCTTCATACTGACAATAGTCCGGCACCTGGGAAACCTGCCGCATCCCATAAAAGGTCCCTTTTTGCCTTGTCTGATCACGAACTCGCCGTCTTTGCACTTGTAGCATTTTATGCCCGTCGGTTCCGGCGGCGGCTTTGGCGGCAGCACATTTCCGTCTGCGTCGATCTTGACGATCGTCTTGCATGTCGGATAGCCGGAACAGCCGAGGAACGGGCCGAAACGACCGAATTTGTGGATCAGGGGCTTACTGCAATTGGGGCATGCGTGCTCGGAAACCTTTTCTTCGAGCATCTTGCCGTCTTTATCGCAGGGGCTGGCAAATTTGCACTCGGGATAAGCGCCGCAGCTCAGGAATTTGCCGTTTTTGCCGAACCTGTAGACCATTTCCTGCTGGCATTTGGGGCAGGTATATTCGCTGGGTGTAGTCTCAGCCTTTGCGTGCTTCATATCTTCGGTGGCCTTGTCGAGGTTGTCCTTGAAGGGTCCGTAGAACTCCTTGAGAACGCTGACCCACTCGAGGTGCTGCTCCTCGATCTTGTCGAGTTGCTCTTCCATGTGGCGGGTAAAGGCGATATCCATGACCCTGGGGAAAAACTCGCTGAGTTTGTCGGTAACGACCTCGCCGATATCGGTGGCGTAGAATTTGGCCTTTTGCTGTTCGACGTACTTTCTGTCCTGGATCGTCGTAATAATGCTGGCGTAGGTACTTGGCCGGCCAATCCCTTCCTTTTCCAAAGCCCTTACCAGCGAGGCCTCGGTGTATCTCGCCGGCGGCTTGGTGAAGTTCTGGCGGGCCTTGATATCGACCGGGGCGACGGGGTCGCCGACCTTCATCGCAGGCAGGACAGGTTCATTGGAGTTGGTCCGCCAGATCTTTGTAAATCCGTCAAAAACGCACACCCTGCCCGTAGCTTTGTGCCTGCATGGACCGATCGATGTCTTCGCCTCGATCTCGACAGCGGTGGTGTCCCACTGGGCTGGGGCCATCTGACAGGCGACAAAACGACGCCAGATCACGTCATAGAGCTTGAATTGCTCGTCGGTGAGGAACGTTCGGATATCGGAAGGTGCAAGGTCCGGGTCGGTCGGTCGGATGGCCTCGTGAGCCTCCTGGGCGCCCTTTTTGGAGGCGTAGAAATTGGGCTTTTCGGGCAGATAATCTTTGCCGATGTTACCTTCAATATAGCTCCTGGCGGCACTTAGAGCCTCCGGGGACAGATGCGTACTGTCGGTTCTCATATACGTTATCAGGCCTAAAGTCCCCATCGAGCCTAACTCGATGCCCTCGTAAAGCTGCTGGGCCACCCTCATGGTCCGTTTGGTGGCGAAACCGAGCCGATTGGCGGCGGCCTGCTGAAGCGTGGAGGTGATAAAAGGCGGCGACGGACGCGAAACAGCCCGCTTGACCTTCAGATCGGCAACGCTGAATTCGCTTTCCTTCAGCGCCGACAGGATATTTTTGGCTGTGGGCCCGTCGAGATCGCCGATCCGTTCGTTATTGACCGTGTGCAGGTCCGCCTTGAAGGCGCTGTGCTGTTCGAGCCATTGATTCTGCTGGGCGACGGTCGGGCCCTTATCCTCACCCTCAGCGGGTTCGATAAACTGTAGCCACTGGGCCGAATAATCCTTCTTCATATCCAAAGTAAATACCGCAGGCACCAGCCAGAATTCCTTCGGGTCAAAGGCACGGATCAGACGCTCGCGTTCGACGACGATCTTCACCGCTACGGACTGGACCCTGCCGGCGCTTAGACCGCGGGCGACCTTCTTCCACAACAGCGGGCTTATCTTATAGCCGACGATACGGTCCAGGATGCGTCTTGCCTGCTGGGCCATTACCTTGTCCATATCGAGCTTTCCTGGATTGGCAAAGGCCTGCTGGATGGCGTTTTTGGTAATGGCGTTGAAGACCACTCGGTAGGTATCCTCTTCGGGTATGCCGAGCGTCTCAGCCAGGTGCCAGGCGATCGCCTCGCCTTCGCGGTCAAGGTCAGTTGCCAGATATAGCTTGTCAATATTCCGGGCAGCGGCCTTGAGGCTGGTAACGGTGCGTTTTCTGCCGGGCGTAATGTCGTAAGTGGGGGCAAAGTCGTTTTCAATGTCGACATTGATCCCCTTGCTGGGCAGATCCCGGATGTGACCCATCGAGGCCATGACCTCAAATCCCGGGCCCAGATATTTGTTTATTGTCTTTGCCTTTGCCGGTGATTCGACGATCACCAGCGATTTTTTTTTGCCTGCCTTTGCCATGCTGAAATTACCCAATGCTTAACCTAAATTCGCTTCAAAGCCGAACGAGTCGATATTTATGCCCCCTTCGGCCTAAGTTACACAAAACAGCCCCGGAATACCCGGAGACATCGAGCCCTACAACCCTTATCGGCCCAGACTCCATTTTTACTGCAATGGGAAGCTACTTAACAGGTCGGGCAGGATTATGTCAAGGAAAAAGGCGAATATGCCAGTTTCTGGAGCGTTGATGTCGTAAAAAAATGTGCCTTTTCGGTGAAAAATAGCGATCTGCAAGGCCAAATCTCTTTTGCGGGCGTATATAAATGTGGAACGGTTATATGGAAGGGCAAAGGATGTACCATTTGCCTATTACAAAATGGCGGCATCAGATGCATGTTCCGGCCAGGCATGACATGGCCGTAGGGCTGGATCATCTGGTTCACAACGAGCGTTTCTGGGGAATAGTGGGGTTGTTGGCTATTGTGGCGGTGCTTGTGGCACTGATCATGTTAGCTGAGCCGGGGGCAGGCCCTCCCGGCGATACGACGCCGATCTATCCGTATTTCCCGTAGGATTTGTGAGACGTTCGCAGGTGTAAGAGATGACATTCGGTTGCGCAGTGGGTAGGCGCGTCAGGAAGTCTGGCTCTGCACGAGGGCAGCGAGAAGCGGCTTTAGCTTGCTGAGGGCACTGCCGCGGTGGGAGATCGCGTTTTTCTCTCCACCTGTAAGCTCAGCGGCGGTTTTGTTCTGCGAGGGCACAAAGAAGATGGGGTCATAGCCGAAACCGTTTTCGCCGGT
>DAOVVQ010000315.1 GCA_030637065.1 Planctomycetota bacterium | reverse complement strand
CCGTCTGTTCATAGAGGACGAGGGCTTCGACACATCGACTCTGTCGGTCGAGACCAGCGGGGGTGCCAGGAAGCTGACGTTTTCCCAGTCGCTTACGTTTGACTCATGCACATTTGAGGGCGACGTTTGTTTTGCGCCGCCGTGGGAAAGCCCCGAGAGCCTGTCGGTGCGTTTCGAGAAGGATGCGGTCTTTAACTCATCGAAATTCTGCGGCCAGAGCCGCTTCAGCAGGGCCTCTTTTGGCGCCCTTTCCGGATTCGACGGCTGCGGATTCGACCGGGTTGCGTCGTTCAGAGAGGCCGTCTTTTGCGGGCGTGCAATGTACCGAACGGCACTCTTCGACGGATACGGGCTTTTTAACGGTGCCGTTTTCGAGACGGATGCGAGGTTTACTAATACGTGCTTCGGCAAGGGCGGCAATTTTACGAACGTAAGGTTCAAAGGGCGGACGGATTTTGCGGGGGTATATTCCAAGAGCAAGTCCGTTCCCGTCTACGAATCGGTCCGGTTCTCCCGGCGGTGTTACGGCGACGACGAGACATTCTGGCGGTTCATTAAGCAATCCGCCCAGGATGCCGGCCATTACCAGTTGGCTGGCGAGAGCTTTTATAACGAGCGGTGTGCCCATTTTTGGCGCAGATTCCGGGGGCCGGCGTTCGGCGAGCTGGCGATGTGGCAAAAGGCCCTCAGGGTCCTGCGGGGCGTAAGGCTCCTGCCGGAGCTGGTGTTCGGTCGCCTGCTGTTCGGCTATGGCGAAAGACCGACCCGCGTGCTGGTCGCCAGCGCCCTGATCATCTTTGCCTGTGCGTTGTTCTATTCTTCGAGCCACGCCAGCCTGCTCTATCGCCTGGAGACCGAAAGCGTTCTGCAAAACTTCGGCGACGGCCTCTATTTCAGCACGATAACCTTCACCACGCTTGGTTTTGGCGATATGTACCCGGATCGTACAGATGTGTTGACCCGGTATGTGACTATGGCTGAGTCGATAAGCGGTGCGTGTCTTATGGCTCTTTTTGTGGTGAGTCTGTCGAAACGTTATTCCCGGGGCTAATGCCGCCGGTTTGCGCCGGTTTCGCGCTCATGTCTTCGTGGGGAGATAATAGGTCAGCCTTGCCAGTTCCATGGCGATATCGATGGTGATAACCTTAACGTGCTCGGGCACTTTGAGGTAATAGGGGGCGAAGTTGAGTATCCCGTTTACGCCAGCGGCAATGAGTTGGTCGGCGATCTCTTGCGCAGCGGGTGCGGGTACGGTAATAATGCCGAGAGACATATTGCGTCCTTTCAGCGTCGAAAGTTCCAAGACATTTTCCACCTTGATATCCCCGACGGTCTCACCGATCTTTTCGGGATTGCTATCGAATATAGCGGTAATATGCATGCCGTAGGCCTTAAAGCCGGGATATTTCAGCAACGCGGTCCCGAGATTACCCAAGCCGACAAGGGCCGCTTTGGGCGTCGAGTCCAGCCCAAGAATGGCCTGTATCTGCCCAAAAAGCCGCTTTGTGTCGTATCCGACGCCGGGAGTGCCGAACGCACCAAAATAGGACAGGTCCTTCCTGATCTGGGGTGGGTTGGCGCGGAGAAGTTCGGCGAATTTCCCGCTGCTGACGGTTTCCCGCCCCTCCTTAATAAGCAGCAGCAACGCCCGCATATATCTCGGCAGGCGCTTGATAGTCTCATCCGGAATCTTGTGATATCTCATTTTGGCCTTATATAGTGATTGAGTACGCATTCACAAAGACCACAACAATTTATACCGCATGGGTCTGATTGTCAAGGGTTTCAAGCCCGATTTCCCCAGCCCGGTCACCCCGACCACACGTTTCAGTCCGCAGCAAACCGATGGACGTATGCACAATGGCGCCCACCATCGGTTTGGCTTCGCCAAACACGCTGCCACCCTTGCTGCGATGCAATCCGACTATGGTCGTATACCCCCCCAGCGTGACGACGGGTGGCAGCCACCGAGGCACCGCCGAGGTGGATGGTTGCTATCAAGGCGCCGAATCCAGCCGGTAGATGGGCCCTGGCCCACGGGAATGATGTTTTTTGTTTCGCCCACAGGGCTTTTTGTCTTTTCATTGGGGCCAGCTAACCCAGGGCGTTGCCCTGAGCCGTATTGTTTCGCCCCGTTGGGGCTGATTAGGAACCGCGTGGGCCAGGGTCCACCCTGATATTTTTTCGTGATCTTCGTGCTCTTCGTGGTAAATCCTTTTGTTCTAACCATGACCCTTGCTGCGATGCAATCCATGGTCGTATGCACAGCCCAGCCAGCCATTGGTTGCCCCCTCAGCGTGACGGAGTTGTTGACAGGGCTGGTTTGAGCACTTATATTGACCGGACGCGGATTCCGGAAGGGATATGCGGCGTTTTCGATTAAAGTGGTGGCCGGTCGGGAACTGGCCTGTCGGAGAATCAGCAGAAATCTTTTGCATTTGACATTTCATTGAAAGGAGCGGAAATGAAGCTTAAACGGAAACTGAAGATGGGAATGATCGGCGGCGGACCGGGTGCTTTTATCGGTGCGATCCATCGCCGGGCGGCGGCTATGGAAGGCGGCATCGACCTTGTCGCTGGTGCGTTCGATATCAATCCCCGCAAATCCAAGGCGATGGGGCGCGAACTGCTGCTGGATTCCAAGCGTGTCTATCGCACTTATGACGAGATGATCGAGAAGGAACTCAAACTGCCCGCCGGCGAGCGGGTCGATTTTGTCTCGATCACCACCCCCAATAACTGGCACTTTCCGATAGCGCGTGATTTCCTGCAGGCCGGCTTCCACGTGATGTGCGAAAAGCCCATGACGCTCGATGCCAAACAGGCCCGCCAGCTTCAGAAGATCGTCAAGAAGAACCGCAAGGTCTTCGCTTTGATGCACAACTACACCGGCTATCCGATGGTCAAGCTCGCACGCGATATGGTCCGCGGCGGCGAATTGGGCAAGATCCGCAAGATCGTTGTTCAGTATCCGCAGGGTTGGCTTGCTACGCCTTTGGAAAAGACCGGTCAAAAGCAGGCCGCGTGGCGAACAGACCCCAAGCAAAGCGGCGGAGCGTGCTGTACGGGCGATATCGGGACTCACGCCGAAAATCTCGCAGAGTATATCAGCGGGCTGAAGATCAAGGAGATCTGTGCCGATCTTAGCACGTTTGTCGGCGGCAGAAAGCTCGACGACGATGCCAACTGCCTGCTGCGGTTTAACAACGGCGCACGCGGTGTCCTGCACGCCAGCCAGATTTCGATCGGCGAAGAGAACAACCTTGCCATCTGGATCTACGGCGAAGATAAGGGGCTCGAGTGGCATCAGGAGCATCCCAACTATCTGTACGTCAAGGTGCCCAACGGCCCGATGCAGGTCTGGCGGCGGGGCAATGACTATGTCGGCGCAAAGAGCGTCGCCGCGGGTCGGGCGACACAACTGCCAGCCGGTCATCCGGAGGCGTTCTTCGAGGCATTCTCAAATATTTACGGCAACTTCGCCGAGACGGTGCGGGCAAAGATCACCAGAACCAAGGTCGACAAGCTGGCACTGGACTTCCCGAATGTCAACGACGGCCTGAGAGGCATGTTGTTCATCGAAAGCGTCCTGGCCAGTGCAAAGAGCAAGCAGAAATGGACCAAGATGAAAAAGTAGTATTCAAGGGCAGCAGTAAGGTAAGCAAAATTTGTTATCAAATGGCCCCAGCTGAGATTCGTTTCGGCTGGGGCCATTTTTTTGTGCCAGCCAGCGAAGCGGCAGTCGGGCCAGCAGCCGGCAATAAAATCACGTATCAGTGGCGTTTAGCTCATTGCAGGCCATCAGGAGGTTTTCTTAGTGGCTGCGGCCCAGCGGTTTTTTCTGGCAAATGGCGTTTCGCGCTATATACTGGCGGGAAATTGTTCTGGATTACGAAAACAGCATTTTAAGGAGACTTTAAGATGAGTAGACCTGTAACACTTTTCACCGGGCAATGGGCGGATCTGCCGCTGGCCGATTTGGCTAAAATGGCCGCCGATTTTGGGTATGAAGGGCTTGAATTGGCCTGTTGGGGCGACCACATGGAGGTCGACAAGGCTGCGACGGATAAGGAGTATTGCAAGAAGCAACTGGCGATTCTGGAGGAAAATG
>DAOVVQ010000352.1 GCA_030637065.1 Planctomycetota bacterium | reverse complement strand
CTTCGGCATGAACCCGCTGCACTTTGGCATTATAATGATAATGAACCTGTGCATCGGGCTGTGTACGCCGCCGGTTGGGACGTGCCTGTTCTTAGGCTGCGGAATCGCCAATACGACGGTGACGAAGGTGATAAAACACATCCTGCCATTCTTCGTGGCGATGATCATCGTGCTGTTTATATGCACTTACGTGCCGGTCCTGGCGATGTGGCTGCCGGAAAAACTCGGCCTCGTCGGCCAGTAGAAGATTCAGCGTGGGCCAGGGCCCACCCTACCGGCTGGGTAGTTGATTGCAGGGCTAAAGCCCTTTTTATTGTGTGGGGTTGTTGTGGCGGATCCCCGCTCTAAAGAGCGGGGTTAGTCACGTAGGGTGCGATATTTCGCACCAATCTACTGCCGCTTGTCTAATCGCATTCCATTGGGAAGTAGTTTCTTGCGTTGTTGTAGCAGATGTCCTCGACCATCTTTCCGATCAGCTTGATGTCTCTGGGCAGCAGTCCCTTTTCGGTATCGTCGCCGAGGATATTGCAGAGTATCCTTCGGAAGTATTCGTGCCTCGGGTATGACAAAAAGCTTCGCGAGTCCGTGAGCATCCCGACGAACCGGCTGAGCAGCCCTAAATTCGACAGCGTGTTGATCTGCCTTGTCATGCCGTCCATCTGGTCGAGGAACCACCATCCCGAGCCGTACTGCATCTTGCCCGGCGTCGACCCACCCTGAAAATTCCCGATCATCGTCGCCATGATCTCGTTATCCCGCGGGTTGAGATTGTAGAGGATCGTCTTGGGCAGTTTTCCCTGCGAATCGAGCCTGTCGAGGAACCTGCTCAAGGGCCCGGCGGTCATATAATCCCCGATCGAATCGAACCCCGTATCCGGGCCGATCTGCTGCAACAGCCGCGTGTTATTGTTCCGCATCGCGCCAAGATGAAGCTGCTGGACCCATCCCTTTTCGCAGTCCATGAGCCCGAATTCGACCATCATTGCCGACTTGAATTTGACGATTTCCATCTCGTTAAGCTCGCCGCTGGCCCTGATCTTCGCAAAAATCGCGTCGATCTCACTCTGCGTATAATCCGCCCCAGCCGCCTCACTTAGCCCATGGTCGCTGAGCCGGCACCCATTTTCGTGAAAATATTCGTGCCGGCTGCGGATCGCTTCGATATACGAGCCAAAATCGCTGACATCGATATCGACCAGCCTCGCCAGCGAGTCGATCCACCGGTTAAGAGCGCCAACGTCCTCGGCGGCCATCGCCTTATCCGGTCGCCACGCCGTGTGGACCTTGATCTCGAAACCGTCCGAGCGTATCTTCTGGTGCCAGATAAGGCTATCGAGCGGGTCCTCCGTCGTGCAGATCAGCTTGACGTTCATCTTCCGCATGATATTTCGCACGCTAAATTCCGGCGTCTTGAGCATCTCGCCGGCGGTATCGTAAATCTCTCGGGCGGTCTCGGGCCCGAGCAGCTTGCCGCTGATCCCGAAGGGTCGCTTTAGCTCCATGTGCGTCCAGTGGTACAGCGGATTCCGCAGGCAATAGGGCACCGTCTGGGCCCACTTCTCGAACTTCTCCCAGTCGCTCGCATCGCCCGTGCAATATCGCTCGGCTGTGCCGTTACTTCGCATCGCCCGCCACTTGTAGTGGTCGCCGTGGAGCCATATCTGCGACAAATTCTCGAACTGCCGGTCCTCGGCAACCTCCTCAGCTGACACGTGACAGTGGTAGTCGTATATCGCCATCCCAGCGGCATGTTCGTGGTACAGGGTGCGAGCCGTTTCCGTTTGCAGAAGAAAATCATCGCCCATAAATTCAACAGCCATTTTCGAGCCCTCGATCAGATAACAGTCAACTTAGCGTCGATGATACACAAATCGCCGGCCCCGGTCAATAAATCCTTATTCCAACAACAAAAACCACCGAAAATCGCTCCAACTACCACCATGCCGTTATGGTCAGCATGTGATCGGTCCAGCGGATACAGCGGTCACCTTCGATCAGCGAGGTCCCGCCGTGGGGCTGTCGTTAGCTTCAGTTCTTTGGCTCTACGTGGTTTTTTAGATGGGTGCCGGCTGGTTTTTCATTACGCAGTCTTCTATTGCCTGTATCATCTGTTGGCTGTCCGGCTTGCTGACCTGTGCGTTGGCTCCGACGGACTTGCCTTTTTGGATGTTGTCTTTTGTGATGAGCGATGAGAAGAGTACGACGGGGATGTCTTTGAACTGCGGGTCTTCTTTGATCCGTGCGGTGAGGTGCAGGCCGTCCATTCGTGGCATTTCGATATCGGTCAGGACGATGTCGCATGGCCCGCCGGGTTCGGTTCGGCGTGAATCGAGAGTGTTCCATACCTCCTGTCCGTCGTTGCATATTGTGAGGTTGTCAAAGCCGTTCTCGTTGAGGATTTTTACCAGGTTCGTTCGAATGATGCTGGAGTCGTCGGCGAGGATGATGCGGACGTCCTTTCGGCTGATGCGTTCCGTCGTCTGCGTTGGCAGCGGGGCACTTTCGGCTCCGAGTATCTGGCTGACGATCGTTTCAAAGTCTGCGACAAGTACGATCCTTTCTTCTATGCGTGTAATGCCGGTGATCGGCACGTTCATGTTGGCAAGGTACTTCGAAGGCGATTCGATCTGGTCCCAATGGAGCCGGTAGATCCGCTCGACAGTATCGACGAGAATGCCGCAGACGATATTGTTAAATTCGATAACGACGATCGAGCCTTCGCCATTTTTGGCCTGCTCACCTTCCATGTCAAAATGCCTGCCGAGATT
>DAOVVQ010000234.1 GCA_030637065.1 Planctomycetota bacterium | reverse complement strand
GAGGTGTGGTCGAAGTAATCGTTGGCGATATTCGCCCCCGCATGGATCGCGACCATGCCGAACAGAGCCAGGACGAACAAACCGGGATGAAAAACACCGGCTGCACAGTATGCCAGGGCGGTCCCGACCAGAACGGGTATAATGCTCGCAGTAAAAAAAGGGGCCCGGAGTTCCTGGAACCAGAGGGCCAGCCTCGCAGTCTTCATTGCTTGCTCCATAAAAAAATGGCAAGTGTGATCTTATACCAGTCCCCTTTAAATAATGCGTTCGGTGCCATGCTTGTGCTTGCACAAGCATGTTTGGGCGGACGACATGCCCACGCAAGCGATGGGATTTGGGGCATTATTTGTCGCCAGCCAGGCAGATCAGATTTCCGTCGGTATCGGCTAAGTATATTCGGTTGTTGGCGGCGGCTATTGCATCGAAGGCTGGTATTGCGTCTAATTTCAGTTCGGAGAGTGTTTTTCCGTCTTTGGCTGAGACTACGCGGAGGTATACGCCCTTTTGGCCTGTGAATGCGGCTAACGCCTCTTTTTCGTTTGCGAATGCGAGCATATCCTCGCGTTTTTCGCCCGGATCGGTGGGGCCTGCCACTACGAGTTTATCGCCTGCCAGCGCCATTGCCCTTACCATCAGCGATTCGCCGTCGGACCAGTAGGTTTCCGGCGGTTTAGGTCTGGATGTTCGTGTGGCTGGCTGGCCTCTTGGGGCCTTTGGCAGGGGCTTTGTGGATGTGAACAGTTTTTCCTTTGCGAAGAGGTGGTAGGCGTCGGCTTTGTGGCCTGTTGCGCCGCTTTGGATCTCTGTTCTTCCGTAGCCGTAGACGCGGTCGTTGCCGACGGACAGTATTCTGCCGAAGGGTGCCTGGCTCGCGGCGCTCGCCCATCCGCCCCATCCCGCTCCGGTGGTCGTTCCTATCAGCCAGTATGACCGAACGAACCATTCCTCGCCGAGAAAGCCGGTCATCGCGAAGAGGTGGGGCTTTTCGGCATCGGTCTGCTTGCCTTTTGCGTCGAAATGGTAGTGTTTCAGGAATACGGAATCGCCGTCGCCTGAGAGTATGTCGGAGGTGGTCCCTTCCATGTCGAATCTCAGACCGGCACCGCTGCCTTCTTTGCCTATTTGTTTGCCCGTATCGGGGTCGAGGGTCGATGTTACGGTCCTTGACAGTTCCCTGCCGGTTGCCGGGTCGATCCTGTAGAGTACGATCCCGCCGTCGAGATAGGTCGAGCGGCCTGCGGTTGCGTATAGGGTGTCGTTTTGGACGAGTACCGATCCGTGGACGGGCCATGTCGATTCGAGTTGGCCGAATGCCGAGACTAATCGCTGCTCGGGTGCCGCGAGGAATCGCCAGACGAGCCTGCCGTCGGTTGCCCTGAGCGAATACACCCAGCCGTCGGCACAGCCGAACAGGACCATGCCCTTGTGCAGGGTCGGGGAGCTGTCGATCCTTCCGCCGGCGGTGTAGGTCCAAAGCTCTCTGCCGGAGTCGGCGTTCATCGCGCTGACGGTGTGGGTGTCGATCGAGGCGACGAAGACCGTGCCGTCTGAGATGACTGGCTGGGTTAGTTTGCCGCCGATGGGGACGGACCATGCCTTTTTCAATGATGAAGGGATGCGCGTCGATGCTGCGCCGCTTCGGGCGGCGTCGTGGCGATATGTCGGCCAACCCTCACGATTTGATATTTTATATTTGATATTTGATATTTTGTTGTATGCCGGGCCTTTTTCGAGGCGTGCCTTATTACCGAATGGCATTCTTAGGTCTGGGCCTCTTTTTGGTGCGGCTGCGAAGAAGCCTGGGGTCCTTACCTTGGGGAAACATCCGCAGGCGTCCGGCGGGACGTATAACATGCCGTTGCCGGGCATGATCCCGTATTGGCATGTTCCGCGGAGCCAACTGTTGTTCGTCTGCCAGCCATCTTCGTAGCTGACGACTTCGACGCCGCTTCTGCCGGTGAAGATGTAGTCTTCGGTGGCCTTGTTGCGGTAGCATCGATGATGGCTCATGCCGACGGCGTCGCCTTTCCATTCGAGTTCCTTCTTCAGCTTGCCGGTCCTCAGGTCGTAGCCTTTGTATTCGGCTCCGATCCATACGGTCTGGCCTACGACGAAGATGTCTACGGGCGAATTGTAGCCCTCGGTGGCTTCTGCGATCCAGAGCTGGCGTCCGTCTTTGACCGAATATGCGATTACGGCGTTTTTGCCCTTTCGCGCAAATCCGTCCTCATTCCAGCCGTGAACGCCCCACTGGACGACACCGCCGGACTGGTCGGCGGCGGGATCCTTGGATGTCAGGGTCCTGTCGGCATTCAGGACGATGTCGTCTGTAACGACGAGTGTCGGTGCGAGAAAGCCCATTCGCTTGGCGATCGTCTGTCGCGGGGCCGTCCATATCTCTTTGCCCGAGCGGCTGTCGAGACGGACAATGCCGGCGGTGCTTTGGTAATAGACACTGCCATCCCTGACGGCTAAGGTCAGCGGCAGGAGGGTTTCATTGCTGCCGAATTTGTTTTTCCATAACTGCCTGCCGGTGTCGACATTGACGGCCATGATGCATCGAAAATCGGTCGGCTTAGGTTCGCCGCGTTCGTAGAGGCCGCCGCCGAGGCGATTGGCTTCGGAAGTTCCGGCTGCCAGGTACAAAACGCCGTCAACGACGAGAATCTCTTCGGTGTGCTCGGTGCCTTTGTAGACGTTCAGGGTCTTGCCCGTTGCCGCATCGAAGCAGCTTACAGCGGCGTCGAGGCCTAATGTGACGAAAACCCTGTCGCCGACGGCTACGAGCCTGCGGTGCAGGTGGACCGGCCCGGAGCGGAAGTGCCGCAGATGGTCGTTCCAGAGCGGGATATCCTTCTTCCAGAGCAGCGTGCCGTTAAATGCGTCGCGGGCGACGAGCTTCCAATCGCCCGTGTAGCGGATCGAGACGAGGGGGGCCTCGTCGACGATGTAAAATGTGCGTCCGCCTGCGGTGACGGCTGTGCTCATGCTGGCGAGTTCCTCGTGGCTTCTGCCCCATCTTGGCCCGGAGACCCACTGGATCGAGCGGGGGTTTGCCGCTACGCTGTCGGCTGCGACGGCGTTATTGTCGGGCCCGTGGAGAAAATGCGTCCATTCGTCGATGTTGCCGGGTCGGGGTTTTACGGTTTTGGTCCATTTGCCGTTTTTCTTAAGGTAGGTAGCGCCGCCAGGGGCCAGGACACGCATCATTTCGGCCATGGCGATCCGGCTGGGGCTTTCGGATACGATGAGGTTGACGAGGTTATCCGTATAGGGCAGGCGGCTGCCGGTGAGCCGGGCAGCGGAAACCTTGCCGTATTTGCTGTGCGACCGGAGATACTCGCGTGCCTTGTCGACATTGACCGGGTTTGTGTCCAGTCCGTGGACGAGATAGCGGTCATTTACGCGCAGCTCGGCGGTAAGTTTACCGTCGCCACAGCCTATATGCACGATCACACCGCCCTTTACACCTGATGCCGCGACAATGTCCTTGCCGGACCCGGCCACAGCCGAACCCGCTACCATTAGCATAACCGCCAAAACAAAAGCTATTCGTCTCATTTTTTACTCTCCAATAAAACAGATCACGTTTCCATTAGTCGTTGAAATAAACAATTTCCCGCCAGCGGCGATCATGCCGTCGAATACGGGCGGGGCGTCGAGTTTGCATTTGGAAATTATTTTGCCATCTTTTTCCGACATGGCCCAGAGCAGCCCGCCCCTGCGTCCCTCGAATGCGGCCATCGGGTCACCGGCGTCGACTACGTCCGGCGGGCCTGCGATGAACAGTGTATTCCCGGCCAGCACCATCGCCCGGATCCGAACGCTCAGCCAATCGTGCCACACGGGCAGATCGCTTCGCATATAGCCCCAGCCTTTCGTCGTGCCCCATGTCCTGTCGTCCAATATCGGCTCGGTATCGTTATCGTCGGCGACGAGCAGGTAGCCCTTGTCGCCGGGTGTAAACAGCGGACTCTGCATACCCCTGGATGGGAATGCCTGCACGGCGTAGGTTCTGTCCGGGCCGACTACGAGCAGTTGGCCGGTTTTTGCCCCGCGATGTGCCAGATAATAGCCGGGCCAGTTGTCGGCGTACATCCAATACGTTCGGTTGAACCACGAATCGTCGAGAAAACCGCCCGTGGATATCAGGTGGCGACCCATCCGCCGCTGGCCTAAGCTGTATCCTCCGTGGGCTGCGTTGAGTTCGGCTAACAGTTTCGGCTGAACCCGCTCGATCCATTGTCGCTGGTGGTCCTCATAATCCTTGTCGGGCTGCTCATCCGGGACGGTGAAGGGCTGATCGGACAGGTCCATCGCGACGATTTTCTTGTCCGGGTCCGGCATTGTGTAGGGGACTTCCTGCACTTGCAGGCGGCTGTCGAGCTTGAACTGTCCGAAATAGATGTAGTCGCCTCCGCTAACGAGGATATCCGAATTTGCACCCTCTATGTGGTATCCGGGCACGAACGGCTTATTTTCCGCGTCCTCTCGCGTCCTTGCCCATGTATCGAGAACTGTTTTGTGCCTGACGGCGCCGGTGCCGGGATCGAGGGCGAAAACGTAAATGCCGCCGTCAAGATGGGTCGAACGTCCCGCAGTGCAGTAGGCCAGGCCGTCCTTAATAAGGACGCTCCCATGGACCCGCCACGGTGATTCCAACTGGCCGAAGGCGATGATCTTCCGATTGGTAGGCGCTGCTCTGAATCGCCAGGCTAATCGTCCGTCTGAGGCTTGCAGGCAGTAGACGTGTCCGTCGGCGCTGCCAAACAGGATTGTTTCGCCATGTATGGTCGGCGGTGAATCGATCCTGCCTCCGGCGGTATAATGCCAGCGTGCGCTTCCGTCGCTCACAGCCAGTGCGTAAAGCGTGTGCTCGTCTTTGGCTGCGACGAATACCTTGTCGCCTGCGGAAACCGGTGGCGTCAGCGGTCCGGGAAGGCTTATGTTCCATTTAGTTTGAACGGTTGGGCCGACTTTGGAAGCCGTCGCTCCACTTCGCTGCGCATCGTGGCGATAGGTCGGCCAGGCATTTCGATTTGATATTTTATATTTTATATTTGATATTTTTTTGTAGGCCGGGCCACGTTGTAATCTGTTTTTGTTAGATGTCTTTTCCACATTTGTTGTTGCCTCCGGGGCTAAGGCGTTGAGGCCTGTCAGCAGTACTCCGGGGTAGCAGAAGCATGGGTGCGGCGGGACGTAGAGCAGTCCGTTTGCGGGTATTACCCCGTATCTGCACGCGCCTCGCATCCAGTCATTCTGTGTGTTTTCCCCGCCGGTAAGGCTGACGAATTCAACGCCGCGGTTGGGTGTGATGAGAAAATTCTCCGTCGCCTTGCTTTGATAGCATCTAAAGTGATGGCCGGGGGTAAATACGTCGTCGGTGTTGGGTCTTTGGACGATCCCTCCCGATCGCAGATCCCGCCCGACGATACTATCACCTTCCCAATGCCACAAGAGATCATTTGCAATAAAGAACTCCGTCTTGCTGACGGGGCCATTGGCATTCCAAAGCGATTTGCCTGTATCTGTGGAGAATGCATCGAGTCCATTTTTGCTCAGGGTCACGATCCTGTCCTCGCCGGCGACAAGCAGCGAAACCGACGGTTTGTGAGGTGTTTGCCACAACTTTTTGCCGCTTTTTATCTCGACGCAAAAAAGCGTTTCGCCTGCCTGGTAGAAGACCTTTCCGTTTTTCGCAGCCAGAGACAACGTCTTGATCTTACCCTCAACCTTCCAGATCGTTTTTCCGGTTTGTGTGTCGATAGCTAATATTTCGTTGTCGCCGTTTCGTATGATGAGGGCACCGCCTGAAAGTCGCATTTCCTGCGGCGATCGGGCCTGCTTGTATTGGGTCAGCACCTTTCCGGTCGCGGCGTCGAGGACCGAAACGGGCTGGTCATATCCGAGTGTTATAAAGACCCGGTCGCCATCGGCGACGAGGCGTCTGGGCACCGTCGGCGGAATGCTCCGAAGGCTTGGATTCTTCCATTGGTCCGGCCCCCATTTGGGCATCGGTATCTTCCACAAAAGCACACCGTTAAAGGCGTCGCGGGCGGTCAGCACCCATTTGTCGGGTATCGAATCGACCGTCAGAAACGCCATCCCCTCCTCGAACGTATTGTTTAGCCTTCCGTT
>DAOVVQ010000123.1 GCA_030637065.1 Planctomycetota bacterium | reverse complement strand
GGTCAAAGCTCGCGAATCCAGATATTGCGATAGCGGGCCGGATTGCCGTGGTCTTGCAGCTTTATCGGTAACTTGTCGGCATGAGGGACATATTCCGTATCGGTGCGGTGCTTGGTCGGGCCGTAATACGCCCAGTTGTACTGGACCAGCACGCCGTTATGAAACGCGGTAAGCGTTGCAGGCTTAACCATCTTGCCGCCCTTAAAGACGGGCCGATGAAAGATGATGTCGTAGGTCTGCCACTTTCCCGGTCCGCGGCAGACGTTGACCATCGGAGGATTCTGGCCGTAGATCGCCGCAGCCTGCCCGTCGGCGTAGGTGATATTGTCATAAGAATCCAGCACCTGAAACTCATAGAGGCCCATAAAATAGATGCCGCTGTTGCCGCGTTTCTGGCCGTCGCCGACGACTACCTTAGGCGTCGCCCACTCGATATGCAGCTGGCAGGAGCCAAAGCTCTGCTTAGTTGCCAGATGCTTAGAGCCCTTGACCGCCTCCAGATAGCCATTGGCAACCTTCCACATCTTCCTGTTACCATCTTTGGAAGGGGCCCACTGCGAGCCATCCTTGCCATCAAAGAGTACGATAGCGTCGGAAGGGGCATCGCCGGGTCTCGCTCCGGGAGTAATAACCGCTGGGCGGGGCCGGTTCATATCATGGACACACCAGCCGTCGCGCCCCATAACGGGCGGCAGTTCCTTTTTCGATGCCGCCACGCCGACCGTACAGCCAATCGCAACCGCCATTAATAACACACCAACAACGACTCTGATCAATTTTCGCTTCACGATAACCTCCTTAAACAGTAACATTTGCGCTTTTGCCATTCCCGCGAAGGCGGGAATCCAGCCTGTAAGATAGGCATTAGCCTACGCCGTTTGGCTATATATACCCAAAACCCGCCCAAATCTCAAGCCCAAAACCCGCATTTCGGTTGGGAACTGGTGGGTGTTTGCGGACTGCCGCAAAAATAGAGCATTTTTCCGACTTTTAATAAGAATTTAGTCTTGCAAGGTGATGACGAGAGGGTTCACTATAAAAGTTGTCGTTTTATGCAGGTTTGACGGAACGTGGCTGATTTTGTAACTGCAGGGAGCAGATTTAATGGACGATTCTGCCGGGATCGTGGAAGGAATCATGGGCGAGATCGATGAGGTTCGCCGCATGGTATCGGACTTCCAACGCGGAGAACACAATTTTACGGAAACGGTAAGGCTAAGCCGACTTTTTCTGGATTCCATGCCGCAGGCTGCAATGCTCATAAAGCCCCACTCGCGTAAAATTATTGCTTCAAATGCCCTTGCCGCCCAATCCGGAGTTGTGCCGGGCAAGCGGTGTTTTGCCGCCTGGGGCCATTGCGAGAGGCCTTGTCCCGGCTGTCTTGCCCCGAAGCTTTGGGACACGAAAGTCAGGCAGAATGCCGAGATCAGCTCTGGCGATTTACTTTGGGACGTTCACTGGGTACCGATCTCAGATGATCTCTACCTGCATTATGCGTTCGATATAACCGAAGGCAAACAGGTCGGGCAGAAAATTGGAAGTCTTGCCCCGTTTGCCTCCCGGAATCCAAACCCGATTTTGCAAATTGCACGCGACGGAACCTTGATCTATGCCAACGATGCGGGCCAGACAATGCTGGCTCATTGGGGTGTCGAGATCGGCCGTGCAGTTCCTGAATTATGGCACAAGCATATCATGGAAACTTTAGACTCCGGCCTGAGAAAATGGATGTCTGCGATGTTCAACGGAAAAGTCTTTTCCATAACCTTTGCTCCCGTCGAAGATTCCAACTATGTCAATGCGTACGCCATGGACATCACGCAACGCAAAAAGGCCGAGGAGCAGCTAAAGGTCTCGGAGGAACAACTCTCCAACGAGCACAATCGTCTCCGCACCCTGATAAACTCTGTGCCGGATTCGGTTTATGTCAAAGATACCAACTGCCGCTTTATTCTTTGCAACGCGAACGTTGCACGTGTCTCGGGACTGGACAATGTTGAAGATCTCATAGGCATAAGCGATGCCGACTTTTGCCCTGAAGAATTAGCAAAACACTTTTACGACGAAGAGCAGCAGGTCATGCGAACCGGACGCGGATTTGTCAATAAGGAAGAGCCTTTCACCGACCTGGTAACAGGTCAGCAAAGATGGAACCTGACGACAAAGATGCCTTTGAAGGACACTGACGGAAACGTGATTGGTTTAGTTGGCATTAACAGGGACATCACCGATCGCAAGCGTGCCGAAGAACAACTCAAAGAAGCAAAAGAGCAGGCCGAATCTGCAAACCTTGCCAAGAGCCAGTTTCTTGCCAATATGAGCCATGAGATACGAACACCATTGAATATTATTATGGGCTTCGCCGAACTCCTGAACGCCGATAATCCGACCGGCGACCAAAGTGAGAGCATCAATCTGATCCAAAGAGCTTCCAAATCACTCCTGCGAATAATCAATGACGTGTTAGACCTCTCTAAGATCGAGGTCGGAAAGCTCAAGATCAAACTGAGAGCCTGCTTCCTGAAAGATATGCTTGACGGTATCGAGGCTACTATGCGACCGCTGGCGGCAAGGAAAGGATTGCAGTTCGAAGTATTCCGCGCCGATACCCTGCCCGAGACGGTAATAACCGACCCCGATCGTGTTCGTCAGTGCATGGCCAATTTGATAAGCAATGCCGTTAAATTTACTGACAAGGGACATGTTCTCCTGAAAGTGATTATCGAGCACCGTCAGGACAGGCCGCTGCTTCGCTTCGACGTCGAAGACACCGGCATTGGCATCCCTCCGGATGAGCATGAAAGCATATTCAATTCTTTTACCCAGATCGATGGCAGCAACACACGGGAATATGGCGGGACCGGTCTCGGTCTGACTATCACAAGGAAGATCGCCGGACTGCTGGACGGAGATGTTTCTGTGACAAGTCAGGTGGGCAAAGGTTCGGTGTTTTCGCTGACGATTCCCGTAGGCCTCGATGCCCAGACGCCGAAATTGGCCGGCCAACGCGAGTGAAATGAAGGTTTAGCATCGGAAACCGAAGCGGGAAAGGATTTCCAGTTCTCAGGGGCGGTCCTGTTAGCCGAGGATTCCGAGGGAAGCCAGGTTCTGGCAAGAAAAATGCTCAAACGCCTTGGGTTTGATGTTGACATTGTCTGGGAGGGTACAGAGTTTTTCAAATCCTAAGCACTAAATTCTAAATCCTAAACAATATCGAATCACCAAAATCCAAATGTTCAAAACAAAGCCGCCGGCTTTCGCCCTGTTTTGTATTTCTGTCATTAGCCCCATAGGGTGCGATATTTCGCACCAATCTGTCATTCCCGCGAAGGCGGGAATCCAGCATGAAATAGCATCCGCCAAGGGGCGGATTCCATATCTATCCGCGAGACCGGGCCGGCGGGATCTTCCAGATTGTCAGCAGGATCAGCAAAAAGAACATAGTATATATCACAGCAAAGGCCTGCGTGCTTAGATCGAAGAACATGATCCGATGTATCCACTCCTGCATGAAGCTCGTCTCGTATGCCGGCCCGGCACCGCCTCGGATCCGCAGCGAATTCTCCCATTCGGTAAGGGGACAAATCCGGTCAAGCAGGTTTTGGCAAAGAACGACAGCCATAGCCAGGAGATGGCAAAGGCGGAATTTCATGTTCCGTACGGCCCCAAGCCCGGCAAAATGTCCCGCCCATATAAACGCCAGACCAAGAACAACAAACGCAACAAACGCAAAATGAGTAACCAAAATCGCATCGGCTGCGAACAAATACCTGTTATAGTCAGCATCCATATCGATCCAATCGCCGAAAACCACTGATTCCGAGTATAGTACGCGTTTCCCAAATATAATACGCGTTTTGAGCCCGTGCGGACGTACCGACCAGCTCGACGCTTTATTCTGCCGGCTGTTATTGCGGCTTTTTGGCGAGGGAGGATTTGTATCTTTGGATGTCGGGCCTTTTGGGTTCGGGGTCGAAGAAGCGTGCCCCTTTTCCGATGCGGTCGCAGTCTCCTATGTCGGTGCGGGCCTTTTCGCTCAGTGCCATTAGCCGCTTTACGATTGCCGGGTGCTTGCCGGCGACGTTGGTTGTTTCGCTGATGTCGTTTTTCAGGTCGTAGAGCTGCACTTCGCTAACCTCGTCGATATGCCTTGCCCACCACCCCATCCATTTCGGTTTGGCTTCTCGCGGAAGGACCAGCTTCCAGCGGTCATTTCGCACGGCCTGGAGGTGCGTATAGCAGTAATAATAATACTCGCTGTGAGGGCTCTTGCCTCTCTGGCCCGAGATGAAGGGATAAATGTCCTTGCCGTCGATGATCCTGTTCGCTGTCGGCGCAGTACCGGCCAGCCGGGCAAACGTCGGCAGGATATCCATCGTCGTCAGTATCTCGTCGCTGACCTGCCCAGGGGCGATCCTGCCGGGCCACCGCATAATACACGGCACCCGCGGCCCGCCTTCCCACGACTTCATCTTCGAGCCGCGAAGAGGATCGGCTGAGCCGTAGTATCCTTCAAGCTTCGCTTCGATCCAGGGGCCGTTGTCCGACGTGAAAATTACGAATGTGTTATCGTCCAGATCGAGCTGCTTCAAGGTCGAGAGCACCTGCCCCAGGCTCCAGTCGAGTTCCTCGATCACATCGCCATAGAGACCACCCTTTGACCTGCCCCGGAAACCTTCGGAAGCCCCCAACGGCACGTGCGGCATATTCTGGGCGAGATACAGCAGGAACGGTTTGTCCCGGTTCGCCGAAATAAATTGCAGCGCCTCTTTGGTGTAGTCCTGGGTCAAGTTATCCATCCCAGCCTGGTCGAGCCGGTCTGTCAGCACCTCGCTGTCGCGCATGACCTGGACCTGGAAGGATTTTTTCGTTACCGTAGGCGTCGTCCCGTTGTGCAGCGGCGTGCCGTAAAAGTAGTCGAATCCCTGCCCGTTTGGCATAAGCTCAGTGGGGTATTTGCCGTCCTTTCTAAGTCCGCCGGCCAGGTGCCATTTGCCGATCAGCGCCGTCGTGTAATCGGCCTGTTTAAGGACTTCCGGGAGCATTGTCTCTTCGGTGTGCACGATGGTATGGAGATTCTTTTCGTTGCCCGGTTCCGCGACCCTCAGCGGATAGCAGCCGGTCATAAGCGCAGCCCGGCTCGGCCCGCATACCGGAGAGCCGACATAGAAACTCGTCAGCATCAGGCCTTCTTCGGCCATCCGGTCGAAATTGGGCGTCCTGATCGCATCCGACCCGAAACAGCCGACGTCGTTATAGCCCTGGTCATCCGTAAAGAACACAATGAAGTTGGGCCTGCGAGGCGGTGAACCGCTGGAGCCGGACGCCGACATTGACGCACATCCGCCAAATAAGCCTGCTGTGCCCATCACAGCGGATGTCTTAAGAAACTGCCTGCGAGTTAAGCTGCCTTTATCCATTGCATAAATGACAAAATGCCATCCTCTACAATTCTTTGATCCAGATGTTGCGGAACTGTATCAGTGCCGAGGCGGGGCTCCATTTTCCGGTGTTCTCGTTGTATCCGCCGTGGTGCTGGAGTACGATCGGGCCTCTGTTGCCGATACCGGCCATTTGGGCCTTGTTGATGACCTTCTCGCCATTTAGCACGATCGTGACCTGCTCGCCTCTGACGGTTATTTCCATTGTATTCCACTGGCCGAGTGGTTTGTCGGCGTGGACCTTAGGAAGGGCGGATTTGCGGATTTTGGGGTCCTCGTTTCGGTGATAGGACCAGAGCTGGCCCGAACCGCACGGCCACATCCAGAGGTTGACCTGCGACTGGCCGGAGCCGCGGACGAATACGCCCGAATCGGCGTTGGCGATCGCCACCGACATGGGTTTGCCGTCGGGGCCGGTCTTCTGCGATCCGTCGGGATTGAATATCTTCGCGTTGTACGTTCCGCCCTCGGTCCTCTTGAATCGCCAGTCGAGGTGAAGGGTGTAATCGGAATACTCCTTTTCGGAGGTAAGGTTGCCGCCCTTTGCCTCGTAATCGATGACGCCGCCAACGACCTGCCATGTGTGCTCGACATCGGGCTCGATCCATCCGGTCAGGTCCTCGCCGTTAAACAGACTGATCCATCCTTCGCCCGCTGGCTTCGATGCAGTCTGCTCGAAACATCCCGAAACGGTCAGTGCCAGGATAACTACAATTGAAAAACTCGTGATCGTACGCATGGGTTACTCCTTATTAAGGTTTCAGTTCCAGTTGCTTATCGACTAACGACTAATCAAGCTGGTCCGTTTTGAAAAAACGGTCAGTTTGATTTGGGTTTATAGACGGCTTCGGGTTCGTAGACTTTTTCTGCGACGAACTCAAGCCGGTTCTCCGAGCCCGCCTCGACGGCTCGATAGAAGCAGGATTGATATCCGACGTGGCACTGGCCCTGGTCGACGCGTACCTTGAGGATGAGGCAGTCCTGATCGCAATCGACGAGGATATTTTCGACCTTCTGGACGTGGCCTGATTCTTCCCCTTTGCGCCACAGCTTCTGCCTGGACCTGCTGAAATACACTGCATTGCCGCTTTTGACGGTCAGCCCCAGCGCCTCTGCATTCATATAGGCCACCATCAGGACATCTCCGGTCGCAGCGTCCTGGGCGATCGCGGTAATTAGCCCGCTATTGTCGAATTTGGGCGTAAAATCCAGCCCTAACTCAATTTTCTTGTCTGCTGCCACAATTATGCTCCTCATCAAAAAAACGTCCAAACTCCTATCATTAGCTTGCCAGCGGGCATATTACCTGCTACTATCGGCGAAAACAAGCTTCTTTCAAGGAAACACCGCTTGGCAGAAACAAACAAAAAAGGCATAAAACGGCACTTAACCACCGTTCTCCGCATCCTCGTCGCTGTTGGGGCCTTGTACATGGTTTTCAGAGGCGAAGACTTCGGGTCATTGGCAAAACTCCTTACGGGCTTAAATCCCTGGTCGGTGATCGCTGCGATGGGGCTTTACGGCGTGGCACAGGTGCTCTTTGTGTACCGGTGGAAGCTGTTATTGCGGATATTGTCTGCGGATATCGACCTGCTGACGGGCCTGAAACTGCACTTTCTGGGGCTGTTCTACAATAATTGCCTGCCCAGTTCGGTTGGCGGCGATCTCCTGCGGGCCTGGTACATCACGCGGCATGTCGACGAGGACAAACGCGTTGACGCAGCCCTTAGCGTGTTTGTTGACAGGGTTATTGGCCTGACGGGTATGATCTTGATGGCGTCGTTTTTCTACTGGCTGGTACCTGTTGACGCTGATTCGGCCCAGGCGGCGCCGCAATCAGGCGCTGGCATCATGGATTCGCTGGCGAAGTTCAGACAGCCGTTTTTATATGCTGTTTTGGCTGTGATCGGCGTTATCGCCTGTTTCCTGATCGTTCCCAAGGGCAGGGCGTTGTTTCTCAGGCTATTTCAGCGAGCATGGACCTTGGGCAAAAAACTCATCGGCAGGACGCTCTCAGCGGTGCATCTTTATGCCAAAAAACCGTTGAGTGTCCTGATGGCCATCGGGCTTACGGTAGTCCTTCAATCGCTGTGCATAATCGGATTCTGGCTGTTGGGACGCGATATGGGGATGAATGTTCATATCAAGTATTATTTCGTCTTCTTCCCCGTCTCGTGGCTTATCGGGACAATTCCGATAAGTGTAGGTGGAATGGGGATTATGGAAGGTGGTGTAAAATTGCTGTTTTTGCAGATTGCCGGTGTGACGAAGGAGCAGGCATCTGCGATTGCCATCTGCCAGCGGTTGATCTGGATGGTTGGCTCACTTCCGGGTATAATTATACATCTTTGCGGGGCGCATCTTCCTGCCGAAAAAGAGCAATTTTCTGTTGACTCGCGGGCAGAGTTGGATTAAAGTGTACTGACGGTACGATAAACGTATCTTTTATAGAAAATAAATCACTCAGGGGAAAGTGAATTTTACGATATTAGGCAGCGATGCCAAAAGGATTGTGGTAAGCGGCGATGCAGGCATTTAGAAATTTCAGGACCTATTTTTTCAGGGGGATGGCGGCCCTTCTGCCCACAATCCTCACCATCTGGATATTCATCCAGTGCTACACGTTTATTCGCGAAAACATAAGTACGCACATCAACAATGGTGTAGTTCATGTCCTGGTGACCTCTCTTGACGGGTATCCTTATATAACCGAGGACGACAAGAGGGCCTACGCGATCGGGCAGGAGCCGGAACTGCAGGGCAATACGGCGAAACTTGACGTGCGTATATTGGAAGAGGATGTGATACGCGGAGCCAGGGTCCAAAAGGCCCGGGAATACTGGGTTGACGGTGCCGGTCAGGTTACGGGATTTATACTGGCCTTGGTGGGTGTCTGTTTTGTGGGGGCCTTTCTGGCGAGCGTTGCGGGCAAGAGTCTCTGGCATATGATGGAGCGGATGTTTATGGGTGCGCCGCTGGTCAAGAAGGTCTACCCTTATATCAAGCAGATTACGGATTTTGTTCTCACTCGCAAGGACCTGTCGTTTAACAGGGTGGTAGCTATTCAATATCCGCGTGAGGGTCTTTGGTCGATCGCGCTTGTCACCGGTACGGGATTGAAGAAGATGGTAGCCCACCGCCGCCAGGAATTTCTGACGGTATTTGTTCCCTCCTCGCCGACGCCTTTTACTGGATATGTTATAATGATCCCGAGCGATTCGGTGGTCGAGTTGGATATGACGATAGAAGAGGCTCTCAGGTTTACAGTAAGCGGCGGTGTTATTACGCCTGCCGAGCATAGGGCCTTTAAGGCCATGACGAACAAGGAAAGTGACGTCAGCGTATAGCAGTATAATGAACAGGAACTATGTCTCAATTAAAGGAGGTTCAAATGCTATTCACTTTAACCGGCAAACATGTGGAGATTACTGACGCTATCAGGAACCATGCTCAGGAAAAGATTGAAAAGCTGCCGAGATATTACGACAGCATAAACCAGATCGAGGTTATTATCGAGGGCAATGAGGGCGGCAAGCCCAGCGTGGAGATCATTGCCAGAGGCGAACACAGCAATGTCTTTATTGCCAGGGAGACCGGCGATGACACCTACGCGTGCATAGATTTAGCGGCGCATAAACTCGAGCGGCAGTTGAGGAGAAAGAAGGAAAAGCAGCGTAACAACAAGCATATCCACGGTGCCGCTGAGAGTAAGATATCTTCGCTCGAATCCGAAGAGCCGGAGGAAGAGGTTGCATAGGCCAGGTCCACTGTTCGCAGGCGACCGGTTCTAACGACGATATGATTGTCGGCCACAGATGTTTTTTCAGGAGTAACTATGAAATTAGCAAATTTTATCTGTTTCGATGCGGTGATCCCCCGGCTCAAGGCTACAGGTCGCGATGAGGCGATACTGGAGTTGGTTACCTCTCTGCATGATGCCGGCAAGCTTGGCGGCGCGACGCCATCCGAAATTACCGAGGCCGTTATCAAGAGAGAAAACGAAGCGAGTACCGGTATCGGTAAGGGAGTGGCTGTTCCGCACACGAAGCACGGATCTATCAAGGACGTTATCGCCACCATCGGCTGTTCGGAGCAGGACATCGATTTTTCTTCGCTCGATAAGCAGCCGACTTATTCGATCATCCTGCTGCTGAGCCCTTCTGACAATGCCGACAGGCACTTGCAGGCGATGGAAACTATCTTCAAGAATCTGCAAAAGGATGATTTCAGACGATTCATCAGACAGGCCCGGACTTTGGAAGATATAAAGGAGACGATCACGGATGCCGATGCCGAGGAGTGATGGCGGCAAAGAGCGGCGGCGGCGAATCGCGATCTGTCCGAAACAGTCGCGGGACGAGCATTGCGGAATCGTGAAAGGTTTTATTATGGAGAGTGTTTGACTTGGCTGAGCCTGTTTGTGAAATTGAAATTGAGATCAAGAACAGTGACGGCTTGCACATGCGGCCGGCTATGCAGTTTGTCGACGTAGCCAGCCGGTTCGATGCCGAGATCACTGTCAGTAACAAGGATACCTCCGTCAATGCCAAGAGTATTATGGAGATGACCATGCTTGCGGCAACGTGCGGGACGAAGCTGTCGGTCAAGGCTCGCGGGTGCGACGCCGAGGCCGCGGTTAAGGCTCTGCACGAACTGGTTGAGCGGGATATGTTCGACGGGTCAGCCGGCAGCTCCAGCCAGGCCCAATGACAGGTAGAAGGCGGCAATGGAAATAATTAAAGGCATAGCAGTTTCGCCGGGTATAGCGATCGCCCGGCCCATGATGATAGACTCGAGGGACTATCGCATCCCCCGAAGGTCTATCCTTGCCTCGCAGCGCACCGCCGAGATCGGCAAGGTCAGGGATGCCTTTGCCGGTGCGATAAGGGAGCTGTCCAAGCTCGAAGCCGACCAGAGCATGAACGAGGGCAAGATCAAGGACATCTTCGCCGTTCACCTGCGATTTCTGCGGGACAAGAGTTTCAGGAAGAGGATCACCGATTACGTTTCCGAGGAGTTGACGACGGCGGAATACGCTGTGTCGACTATTCTAAGGGGGATCGCCCAGCATTTTGCCGGGATCGAAGACGAATACATCAACGAGCGTGCGGCGGACATCTACGACATTGAAAAGCGTCTCTTAACCCAACTGTCGGCAAAGATTCGTGAGGATGTCCAGCACCTCACCGAAGAGGTCGTCATCGTCGCCCATGACCTGACACCGACCCAGACGGCGGCGTTTAACCGGACGTTC